>NZ_JBTIXF010000002.1:0-230123 GCF_055793945.1 Plantactinospora sp. A48
CCCCCCCCCCCCCCCCCCCCCCCCCCCCCCCCCCCCCCCCCCCCCCCCCCCCCCACCTCCCCCCCCCCCCCCGGTGCCGGGTGGGCGGGTCAGCGCAGGTAGATGTTCGGGGTGGGCGGGGTGGACATGCCGTTGCCGATGAAGAAGCCCGGGTGCGGGGGCTGGTTGTAGGCGGTGTTCTGCCAGGCGATGGCGGCCCGGTACTGCGGGTCGTGCATCAGCGTGTAGATGCGGGTGGAGGTCTCGTTCGGGGTGCTGTAGATCCGCAGTGCCCGGCTGTCACTGGTACGCCAGACCACCTCCTCGCGCCAGTCGCCGAGGATGTCGGCCGACAGCGACGGGGTGGCCTTGGTGCCGTTGTTCGAGGCCACGCCGCTGCCGGTGAGCAGTCGGGTGTCGCCGCCGGTGCCGTACTTGTCGATGTGTGTGTCGTCGAGCAGTTCGCGTACCGGGTCGCCGTCCCAGTAGACGAGGAAGTTGATCGAGGACGGCTTGCGGCCGACGTTCTGTCCCCGGGTGTTCAGCAGGCCGTCGGCGTGTGCGGACCAGGACTCGGCGCCGGCGCTGCCGGCCCAGACGTCGTCCGAGACGCCGCGACCGTTGTCACCGTTCGGCGGGGTCGTCCAGAGGACCTGGCCGGTCCGGGCGTCGGCGAACCAGGAACTGGGCTTGCTGGAGTCCTCGTCGACCTTGAAGATCTCCAGGCCGGCGCGGCTCGGGTCGAGGTCGCCCACGTGCAGGGCGTCGCCGTGGCCGTTTCCGGTGGAGTAGAGCAGCCGGCCGTTGTCGTCGATCGTGGCGGCGCCGTACACGATCTCCTGGCGGCCGTCGTTGTCCACATCGGCCACCGCCAGGTTGTGGTTGCCCTGGCCGGCGGCGGCGCCGTTGCCGGAGTTGTTCGAGTCGAAGGTCCACCGCCTGGTGAGGCTGCCGTTGCGGAAGTCCCAGGCCGCGATGACCGCCCGGGTGTAGTAGCCACGGGCCATGATCAGCGAGGGCCGCTGTCCGTCCAGGTACGCGGTGGCGGCCAGGAAGCGGTCGACCCGGTTGCCGTACGAGTCGCCCCAGGACGACACGGTGCCGCGCGGCGGGTCGTAGTTGACGGTGGACAGGATGCCGCCGGTGCGTCCGTCGAACATGGTCAGGTACTCGGGACCGGACAGCACGTACCCGCTGGAGTTGCGGTAGTCCGCGGAGGACGACCCGATGAGCTGGCCGGTGCCCGAACGGGTGCCGTCGGCGGTCTTCATGGCCACCTCGGCGCGGCCGTCGCCGTCGTAGTCGTACACCTGGAACTGGGTGTAGTGGGCGCCGGCCCGGATGTTGCGGCCCAGGTCGATGCGCCACAGCCGGGTGCCGGTCAGGGTGTACGCGTCGACGAAGACGTTCCCGGTGTAGCCGGACTGCGAGTTGTCCTTGGCGTTCGACGGGTCCCACTTGAGCACGAACTCGTACCGTCCGTCACCGTCCAGGTCGCCGACGCTGGCGTCGTTGGCCGAGTAGGTGTACGAGACGCCGTCCGGGGTGGTGCCGCCGGCCGGTGGCTGGATCGGCACGTCCAGGTAGCCGGACGGGAACTGCAACGCGGGCGCCGATGCCGCCTGCTCGGTGCCGTTCACCACGGCCCGCACGGTGTACGCGGTGCCGGCCGCCGCCCCGGAGTCGAGGTAGTTCGTGGCGCCGGTGATCGGGGTGGAGTTGACCTTGGTTGAGCCCCGGTACAGGTTGAACGACACCCCGGAGGTCTCGGTGCCGAGCAGTCGCCAGGAGACCAGGTTGCCGTTGCCGGAGCGCACGCTGACCAGGCCCCGGTCCAGGTTCTCCAGCTGCTTGGCCCCGGCCGGCGGGTTCGTCGGCGGCGCACTGGTGGGGGGCGCGCTGGTCGGTGGCGCGCTGGTGGGGGGCGCGCTGGTCGGCGGCGCGCTGGTGGGCGGTGCGCTGGTCGGCGGGGCGCTGGTGGGCGGCAGGGTGGGTGCCGTTCCGTTGCAGGGCGTGCCGTTCAGTACGAACGAGGTCGGCACCGGGTTGCTGGAGTTGTTCCACGAGCCGTTGAACCCGAACGACGCGGTGCCGCCGGTGCCGACCGAGCCGTTGTAGCCGGCGTCCTTGGCGGTGACCTGGGTGCCGGACTGGGTGACCGTGGCGTTCCAGGCGCTGGTGACCTGCTGGCCGGCGACGTACGACCAGGTCAGCGTCCAGCCGTTGATCGGGTCACCGAGGTTGGTGATGGTGACGTTGGCGCCGAAGCCGCCGCCCCACTGGCTGGAGATCTGGTAGTCGACCTGGCAACCGGCGGCCGCCTCGGCGGCGGTCACGATGCCGAGGGTGCCGGCTGTGAGCATGGCCGCCGAGGCCGCCGCGAGAACGGCGGTACGGCGCGGAATGATGCGGGACATGAGGATGCCTCCGAGGAGGTCGTGCGCACGGCACCGGCGTCACCGTGGTGGCCTGCCCTTGGCCTGACGGGACCGCGCGCCGCGCTTGGCGGGTAAGCGCTTACATCGACCCTCTTCGTTGCTCCGCGCGTCATGGACCCTAATGGACGACTGTCACCCACACAACCACCCGCCGTCCCTGCCGGGCCGTGTTGATCAGGATGCCGGATCAGGGGAAGCGCTTTCCGAAGCCCGACCGCCTTGACCGACTCGCGGAGTTGTGCAGGGGGAGCGGTGCGGGTCAGCCGGTGGACTGCTCGTTCTTGATCATCAGTGCCGAGCGCAGGCCGGTGATGTCGAGGACCCGGAGCAGGAAGTCGCCGACGTTCGTCAGCAGGAGCAGGCTCTGCGCGTGGCTCGCCTTCCGGCTGAGCACGACCAGGGTGCCCAGACCCTGCGAATCGCAGAAGGTCACCCCGGTCAGGTCGAGGACGATCCGGGGCGGTGGCTCGGCGAGCGCCTCGTTCACCACCGCGGAGAGCCGGGTGGCGGTGAGCATGTCGATCTCACCGGCGAGGCCGAGCACCACCTCGTCGGTCGTACGCTGCACCGTGATGGTCAGCTCCGCACGCTCCACGCGGGTCAGCCTATCGCGATCTAGCTGACCCGGCCCGTCGAGCGGGCGTGGCGGGCCGGCGTGACCTCGGTAACCCGGAGCGGGGGGCGCTGCCGGTCACCGGGGTGACGCTGACAGAATGAGGAAGCCGTGACTGACCCGTACCCTGCTGGTGGCGCTCCCTACCCGAGCGCGGCGCCGGCCTCCGAAGCCCTGTTCGACCGCGCCCGCAGCATCGTGCCGGGCGGGGTCAACTCTCCTGTACGCGCCTTCCGCGCGGTCGGCGGCACGCCACGGTTCATGGTGCGCGGCGCGGGCGCCTGGCTGTCCGACGCGGATGGCCGCCACTACGTCGACCTGGTCAACTCCTGGGGTCCGCTGATCCTCGGTCACGCCCACCCCGAGGTGGTGGCCGCGGTACGGGCGGCGGCGGCCGACGGCACCAGCTTCGGCGCACCGACCCCCGGCGAGGTCGACCTGGCCGCCGAGATCGTCGACCGCACCCCGGTCGAGCAGGTCCGGCTGGTGAACTCGGGCACCGAGGCGACGATGTCGGCGATCCGGCTGGCCCGTGGTTACACGGGCCGCTCTCGGATCGTGAAGTTCGCCGGCTGCTACCACGGGCACGTGGACGCGCTGCTGGCCGCCGCCGGTTCCGGGGTGGCCACCCTCGGGCTGCCCGACTCGCCCGGCGTGACCGGGGCCGCCGCGAGCGAGACGATCGTGCTGCCGTACAACGACGTGGCGGCCGTCGAGGCCGCCTTCGCCGACCAGGGCCAGCACATCGCGGCCATCATCACCGAGGCGGCGGCCGGCAACATGGGCGTGATCGCGCCCCGGGACGGCTTCAACGCCAAACTGGCGAGCATCGCGCACGCCTACGGTGCGCTGCTGATCGTCGACGAGGTGATGACCGGGTTCCGGGTCAGCCGGGGCGGCTGGGCCGGGCACGAACCGGTGGACGCGGACCTGTTCACGTACGGCAAGGTGATGGGCGGCGGCCTGCCGGCGGCGGCGTTCGGCGGCCGGGCCGAGATCATGGGCCGGCTGGCCCCCGCCGGGCCGGTCTACCAGGCCGGCACGCTGTCCGGCAATCCGCTGGCCTGCGCCGCCGGGCTGGCCACGCTGCGGCTGGCCGACGACGCCGTCTACCGGCGGTTGGACGCCGCCGCCGGACGGTTGGCCGGGCTGGCCAGCGAGGCGCTGGCCGGCGCGGGGGTGCCGCACCGGGTGTCCAACGCCGGCAACATGTTCTCGATCTTCTTCACCGACGGTGACGTCGTCGACTACGACACCGCCCGCACCCAGGACGTCGACGCCTACCGGGCGTACTTCCACTCGATGCTGGCCGACGGCGTCTACCTGCCGCCGAGCGCCTTCGAGGCATGGTTCGTCTCCGACGCGCTGGCCACCGACGAGAGCGCGTTCGCCCGGGTCGCCGAGGCGTTGCCGAGGGCGGCGCGGGCCGCTGCCCAGGCCCGAAAGGTCGGGGGAGGATCATGAGCGGGGAGACGATCGTCCACGTGCTGCGGCACGGCGAGGTGCACAACCCCGAGAAGATCCTGTACGGCCGGCTGCCCGGTTACCGGCTCTCGGAGCTGGGTGTGCAGATGGCCAAGGCCGCCGCGCAGTCGCTCGCCGAGCGGGACGTCGTACATGTGGTGGCCAGCCCGCTGGAACGCGCCCAGCAGACCGCCGAGCCGATCGCGGCCCAGTTCGGGCTGCCGGTCGGGGTGGACGAGCGACTGATCGAGAGCGCCAACTGGTTCGAGGGCAAGCGGGTCTCGCCGGGCGACGGTTCGTTCCGGGATCCGCGCAACTGGTGGGTGCTGCGGGACCCGATCACGCCGTCCTGGGGTGAGGCGTACCTGACGATCGCCCAGCGGATGTTCGCGGCCATCCAGGCCGCCCGGGTGGCCGCGGAGGGCCGCGAGGCCGTCTGCGTCTCGCACCAGCTGCCGATCTGGACGCTGCGCCGGTACGTCGAACGCAAGCGACTGTGGCACGACCCTCGGCGCCGGCAGTGCGGGCTGGCCAGCCTCACCTCGTTCCACTTCGACGGCGCCAAGATCGTCGGGATCGGCTACTCCGAGCCGGCCGCCCACCTGGTCGCCCTGTCACCTGGCGCCCGGACGGCCAAGGGGGCCTGATGCGCCGCCTTCGGGTGCTCACCGGAGTCCTCGCCGCGCTCGCGGTCGGGGCCCTGGCCGGTTGCTCGGACGGCGGTGACCGGTTCGACTGGCGGAAGGACTGCGAGACCACGTCGGCGGGCATCGTCCAGTGCGCCCCCGACAACCGTCCCGCGCCCACCCCGATCAGCGGTGCGCTCATCGACGGCGGGTCGTACGACGTGGCCCAGGACCGGGGTCAGGTCGTCGTGGTCAACTTCTGGGGTTCCTGGTGCGCGCCCTGCCGCGCCGAGGCCGACGACCTGGAGTCGACGTACCAGGCGACGAAGGCGTCCGGGGTGCGGTTCCTCGGCATCAACACCCAGGACGACCGGGACTCGGCCCGCGCCTTCGAGCGGGGCCGGATCAGCTACCCCAGCGTGTACGACCCCGGCAGCAAACTTGCGCTCGGCTTCGCGGTGCCACCGAACGCGACCCCGGCCACCGTGGTGCTGGACCGGCAGGGTCGGATCGCCGTGGTGATCCGGGTGCCGATCCGCGCCGACGACCTGCGGCCGGTCGTCGAACGGGTCGCCGCCGAGGAACCGGTCCAGCGCTGATGGGTGCCACCTTCGCCGACCTGGTCCGCTCCGGCCCGCTGCTGCTGGCCGTGGGCGCGGCGGCGCTGGCCGGGCTGGTGAGCTTCCTCTCGCCGTGCGTGCTGCCGCTGGTGCCCGGCTACCTGTCGTACGTAACCGGTCTGGCCGGCGCCGACCTGGAGGGTCGCGGGGCGGGGACCGGCCCGAGCCGGTCGGTGAAGGGCCGGGTGCTGGCCGGGACCCTGCTGTTCGTCGCCGGCTTCACCACGGTCTACCTGCTCACGGCGATCCTGTTCGCCGGCATCGGTCAGGCCATGCTCAACCACCGGCGGATGCTGGAGATGGTGGTGGGTGGCCTGATCATCGTGCTCGGCGTGGCGTTCCTGGGGCTCGTCCCCGGCCTCCAGCGCGAGTTCCGGCTGCACCGGCTACCGGCCGCCGGGCTGCTGGGCGCACCGGTCTTCGGCGCCGTGTTCGCGCTCTCCTGGGCGCCCTGCACCGGCCCCACCCTGGGCGCGGTGCTCGGGATGGCGACGGTCGCCGGGCAGACCGACCGCGCGGTGGTGCTGGCCGTGATGTACTGCCTGGGCCTCGGCCTGCCGTTCATCGCCTTCGGACTGGGCTTCTCCCGGCTGCTGGGGCTGTTCCGGGCGATCCGCCGCAACAGCCGCTGGGTGACCCGGGTCGGCGGCGCGCTGCTGATCATCGTCGGGCTGGCCCTGGTCACCGGCGGCTGGCAGAGCTTCATCATCTGGTTGCAGACCACGTTCGGCACCGGGGAAGTGGGAATCTGATGTCCACCGCGACCGGGGTGACCAGCCCACCGGCGCCACCCGCACCGCGCCCGCCGCGCCGCCCCAACCGGCTGCTGGCGCTGCTGCGCAACTCCTGGCGGCAGCTCACCAGCATGCGTACGGCGCTGGTCCTGCTGTTCCTGCTGGCCGTGGCCGCGATCCCCGGCTCCCTGCTGCCGCAGCGCGGAGTCAACATCGACAAGGTCAACGACTGGCAGGCCCAGCATCCGAAGCTGTTCCCGCCACTCAACGCCGTCGGGGCGTTCGAGGTCTTCGCCTCGCCCTGGTTCTCGGCCATCTACGTGCTGCTGTTCGTCTCGCTGGTCGGCTGCATCCTGCCCCGGTCCCGCGACCATTTCCGGGCGCTGCGCGCGGCACCGCCCGCCGGACCGCGCCGGCTGGACCGGTTGCCCCAACACCGGGTCCTGGCCGACTCCGCCAGCACCGACCCGGCGGCCATCGCGGCCGTGCTGCGCCGGCGCCGCTGGCGGGTCGTGGTCCGTGGCGACACCGTCGCCGCCGAGAAGGGCTACCTCAAGGAGACCGGCAACCTGGTCTTCCACCTGACCCTGATCGCCGTCCTGGTCGGGGTCGGGCTCGGTTCCTGGTACGGCTGGCACGGCAACCGCCTGCTGGTGGCCGGGGCGGACCAGCGGTTCTGCAACGTCGTCCAGCAGTACGCCGAGGTCGGCCTCGGTCCCCGGCTGGACTCGACGGACCTGCCGCCGTTCTGCCTCGAGCTGACGGACTTCGCGGCGACGTACCAGTCTTCGGGGCAGGCGAAGTCGTTCCGGGCCACCGTGCAGGTCGACGAGCAGGGCCGGGCGGGCCGCAGCGTCAACTTCTCGGTGAACGACCCGCTGCGACTGCATCACGCCAACGTCTACCTGCTCGGCCACGGGTACGCGCCGGTGCTGCGGTACACCGACCGGACCGGCCGGGCGCAGACCCGGGTGGCGCCGTTCCCCACGGTGGACGGGATGGTGACCGGGCAGGGGGTGGCGATCTTCCCCGACATCAACATCGACCCGGAGACCGGTGCCCGGGATCCGGACCGGCAGATCGCCTTCGACGGGCTCTACCTGCCCACCGCGCCCTCGTCCGCGCCGTACGTCCGCTCGACGTACCCGGCCGAGCGGAACCCGCTGCTCAACCTGGTCGCGTACCGGGGCAACCTGGGCATGGAGGCCGGCATCCCCGGCTCGGTCTACGCGCTGAACCAGCGGCAGATCGCCAACGGCAAGCTCAAGCAGATCGGCACCCGGCTGATGAAGCCGGGCGAGTCCTGGACGCTGGACGACGGCAGCCGGGTCGAGTTCCTGGGCACCCGGCCGTTCGTCACGCTCGCCGTCCGGTACGACCCGGGCGAGCAGATCGTGCTCGGCGGCGCGGCCATGCTGCTGGTCGGGCTGATGCTGTCGCTCACCGGGCGCCGCCGCCGGGTCTGGTTCCGGGTGATACCCGCCCCCGAGGGCGGTTCCACGACAAGCGGTAGTAGTTTGGTGGAGGCCGGCGGACTGCCGCGCGCCGACTACGCCGGGTTCGCCGACGAGTTCGACCAACTCGTCGCCGCGGTAGGCGGCGGGTCCGAGGACCGCACCGTCGACCGTGACGGGAGCGGTTCCGAGGACCGGACCGTCGACCGTGAGGGGAGCGGTTCCGCCGACCATGGCGGGGTCGAGGGCGCCGCGTCGGGTCGTGGTGGCGAGCGGAAGGGGACCAACTGATGGCTGCGTTGTCCGACCAGCTTCTGGTCGCGACCATCTTCGGATATCTGGTCGCGATGATCTGCCACGCCGCCGAGTACGCCTTCGGCAACCGCAGCGCCGTGGGCCGTGGCTCGATCCGCCCCGCCCGTGAACTGGTGGCGGTGGGCGCCGGCTCGGGTGGCGCCGGATGGGATGGCGCCGGATCGGGTGACGCCGGATCGGGTGGCGCCGGGTCGCTGGTTGGCGAGGAGCCGCCCGCCCCGGGCCCCGGCGTCGACTCCGACGGGCCGGTGGCCGGTACCGGACCGGTCGACCCGCTCTCCCGGGCCGCCCGGATGGGCCGGCTCGCGGTGCTGTTCACGGCACTCGCCGCGGTAGTGCACCTGGCCACGATCGTCACCCGGGGCATCGCCGCCGACCGGCTCCCCTGGGGCAACATGTACGAGTACGTGCTGATGGCGACGCTCGTCGCGATCGCCGGCTGGCTCGTGACGCTCCGGTGGTACCCCGGAATCCGCCACCTGGGCCTGTTCGTCGCGCTGGCCGAGGTGCTGCTGCTCGCCATGGCCGGGCTGGTGGTCTACGTACCCATCGGCCCGCTGGTCCCGGCGCTCAACTCGTACTGGTTCGTCATCCACATCACGGCGGTCAGCCTGGCCTCCGGGCTGTTCCTGCTCGGCGCCGTGCCCGCGGTGATGTTCCTGATCCGCAACGGTTACGAGGAGGGCAAGCGCTCCTTCCCGTACGCGCTGGGTCGGCGCACCCCGCCGGCCGCGACGCTGGAACGGATGACCTTCCGGCTGCACACCTTCGCCTTCCCGATCTGGACCTTCGGCGTGATGGCCGGCGCGGTCTGGGCCGAGGCGGCCTGGGGCCGGTACTGGGGCTGGGACCCCAAGGAGACCTGGGCGTTCATCTCCTGGGTGGTCTACGCGGGTTACCTGCACGCCCGCGCGACCCCGAGCGTCAAGCGCACGGTCGCCACCTGGATCGCGGTACTCGGCTTCGTGACCATGCTGATCAACCTGTTCGGGGTGAACCTGTTCATCAGCGGGCTGCACTCGTACTCCGGGGTGAAGTAGCCCGGCGCTCCTCCTTCGGACGCCGGGCGCGGGTAGGCCGACCGCCGGGCTCGGCGTCGGATGGCCCCGACCCGGCGGTTCGGTGCGTCGCCGTACCGGCTTGGCCTCGCCGCCTGACCCTGACCGGTCCACCCCAAGGTCGGCGATATCGGGGGGTTGGGATGACCCGGACCCCCTATGTCGCCGATATTGAGTTGATCATGTCGGGATGACCTGTCTGAGCGGCAACCATCGTCCACGTGATCAGCCGCTGAACCAACCGGGTACGTCCAGCCGGTACAGGTTGGCGGCGGCGAGCAGCCGTAGGTCCTCCTCCAGCGCGGAAAGCCGTTCGGGGCCGATGGTGCCGGCCCACCGGTCGCGCAGTTCGTCGAAGATCATTGCCGATCGCCGCCGCCCGTCGAGCCCGGCTTCGGTCATCCGGACGATCTTGCGGCGCGCGTCGTGCGGGTCGTCGACCCGTTCGAGGTAACCGACGGCCACCAGTCGATCGATGGTCTTGCCGGCGGCCTGCTTGGAGATGCCCAGCCGGTGTCCGAGTTCCGTGGCTGTGGTGCCGTCGGGTCCCACCGCCTGGAGGACGAACCCGTGCAGTGGCCGCAGTTCGGGGTGGCCCTCGACGGCCAGGTTGGTGTGCAACTCGTCGATGAGGGTGCGGAAACCGGCCAGCAGCAACAGCGGCAGCAGGAAGCCGGGTCGATCCGGATCAGCCACGGGCACGCCCGTGATACCCGCGCTCGTGATACCCGCGCTCGTGATACCCGCGCTCGTGATACCCGCGCTCGTGATACCCGCGCTCGTGATACCCGCGCTCGTGTTGACCATGCTCGTGATGCCCGCGCTCGTGACGACCATGCTTGCGTTGATCACCGCTACTACCTCGGTGACGGTTGTGACGGCCAGGATCGTCGCCGCGACGACGGCCACCGCCGGTGCCGCCGGCGCGGTTGCAAATCTCGTCAACCACGTTTACTATTTCGTCAACCACGTTGACTATCGTACCGGATCGACGCCGGACTGACCCGGTGCCGGCGGCTTCTCCGTCCGGGGCGGGGCAGCTTCCCTCCAGGAAGCGGGTTGCGCGGTGACGCGGGTTTCCGCGGTGCCGCGGGCAGTGGCCCGTCCGCGCCGCCGGTCCGCGTCGCCGGTCCGTACCGCGACCCGCGTCGCCGGTCCGCGCCGCCGGTCCGGACCGCGACCCGCGTCGCCGGTCCGCAGCATGGTCCGCACGGCGACCTGCAGATCCGACCCGTCATGACAGGAAAGGACAAACATGTCCAGAACCTTCTCCCCGCACACCATCGACACCGCACCGCCTGCCGTCCAACCGGTGATGGCGGGGATGCAGCGCACGCTCGGCTACCTTCCGGCCAGCGTCGAGCTGCTCGCCGAATCACCGGAACTGCTCAACGGCTTCCTCGGCAGCAACCGGACCTTCGAGGACTGCGGCCTGGACCAGTTGGAGCGCGAGGTCGTCGCGATGGCCGTCGGCACCCGCATCGAATGCCAGATCACCGTGGCGATGCACACCGCTGTCCTGACCAGGTCCGGCGCTCCGGCCGAGGTGATCGCCGGGCTGCGGTCCGGCGCGCCGCTGCCCGATCCGCGACTGGAGGCCTTGCGCCGGTTCACCCTCGCCGTGCTCGAACACCGAGGTGGGGTGCCCGAAGCGGAGCTGGACGGATTCCTCGCCGCCGGTTTTGCGCCGCGGCACGCCCTGGACGTGGTGCTCGGGGTCGGGACGTACACGATCTCGACCTTCGCGAACCGGCTGGTCCGCGCGCCACTCGACGCGCCGCTGGCCCGGTACGCCTGGGAGCCCGTCGGAGCGTGATCGGCGGGCCCTGCCGAGCGGGCGTTAAGAGGGGGCCCTTCCTATACAAAAAGCGATAACAAGGGGCCCTTCCTTTCCGCCCGGCGGGCGTGCGGGAGACTGGGTGGCATGGCACCACGTGGCTTTCCGTACCCGGATCTCAAGGACTTCCTGACCGCTCTCGAGCGGGCCGGGGAGCTGCGTCGGGTCGGCGTGCCGGTGGACCCCACCCTGGAGATCAGCGAGGTGGTCACCCGTACGGTCCGGGCGGGTGGGCCGGCGCTGCTGTTCGAGCGTCCCACCCGGGGCGAGATGCCGGTGGCGATCAATTTGTACGGCACCGAGAAGCGCACCGCCATGGCGCTCGGGGTCGACTCGCTGGACGAGATCGGCGACCGGATCGGCGCGCTGGTGAAGCCGGAGCTGCCGGTGGGCTGGTCCGGGATCCGGGAGGGGCTGGGCAAGGTGCTCCAGCTCAAGTCGGTGCCGCCGCGCAAGGTGAAGACGGCGCCGTGCCAGCAGGTCGTCTACCGGGGCGCCGACGTGGACCTGAACCGGCTGCCCGGTCTCCAGGTGTGGCCCGGCGACGGGGGGATCTTCCACAATTTCGGGCTGACCCACACCAAGCATCCGGAGACCGGCAAGCGGAACCTCGGGCTGTACCGGCTCCAGCAGCACACGCCGAACACCCTGGGGATGCACTGGCAGATCCACAAGGACTCCACCGCGCACCACGCGGTGGCCGAGCGGCTCGGCCAGCGGCTGCCGGTGGCCGTAGCGATCGGCTGTGACCCGGTGCTGAACTACGCGGCCACCGCCCCGCTGCCCGGGGACATCGACGAATACCTGTTCGCGGGGTTCCTGCGCGGCGAGCGGGTGGAGATGGTGGACTGCCTGAGCGTGCCGCTCCAGGTGCCGGCGCAGGCCCAGGTGGTGCTGGAGGGCTACCTGGAACCGGGGGAGCGGCTGCCCGAGGGCCCGTTCGGGGACCACACCGGGTTCTACACCCCGGTGGAGCCGTTCCCGGTGCTGCACATCGAGACCATGACCATGCAACGGGAACCGGTCTACCACTCGATCGTCACCTCCCAGCCCCCGCAGGAGGACCACGGGCTCGGCAAGGCCACCGAGCGGATCTTCCTGCCGCTGCTGAAGCTGCTGATCCCGGACATCGTCGACTACGACCTGCCGGCGGCCGGCGTGTTCCACAACTGTGTGATCGTGTCGATCCGCAAGCGCTACCCGAAGCACGCGCAGAAGGTGATGAACGCGATCTGGGGCGCCCACCTGCTGAGCCTGAGCAAGCTGATCGTGGTGGTGGACGACGACTGCGACGTGCACGACTACGCCGAGGTGGCGTTCCGGGCCTTCGGCAACGTCGACTACGCCCGGGACCTGCTGCTCACCGAGGGCCCGGTGGATCATCTGGACCACGCGTCGTACCAGCAGTTCTGGGGCGGCAAGGCGGGCGTGGACGCGACCCGCAAGCTGCCGACGGAGGGTTACACCCGGGGTTGGCCCGAGTCGATGCGGATGTCGCCGGAGGTCACCGCGTTGGTGGACAAGCGCTGGAAGGAGTACGGGATCTGATGACCGCGGTGGCGGAGCGGCCCGGCAGGGTCAAGTCGTTCCTCAAACTGGTGGCGATCGAGCACTCGGTGTTCGCGCTGCCGTTCGCGTACCTGTCCGCGCTGACCGCGATGCGGGTGAACGGCGGCCGGGTGCGCTGGGTCGACCTGCTGCTGATCACGGTGGCCATGATCGGTGCCCGTACCTTCGCGATGGCCGCGAACCGGATCATCGACCGCCGGATCGACGCGCGGAACCCGCGTACCGCCGGGCGGGAACTGGTGACCGGCGCGGTGAGCGTGCGGACGGCCTGGACCGGCGCGGTGGTAGCGCTGGTGGTCTTCCTCGGCGCCGCGGCGCTGCTCAACCCGCTGTGCCTGGCGCTCGCGCCGCTCGCCGCGGTCCCGTTGGTGATCTATCCGTACGGCAAGCGGTTCACCGACTTCCCGCACGCGATCCTCGGGGTCGCCCAGGCGGTCGGCCCGGTGGGGGCCTGGATCGCGGTGACCGGGTCGTTCGCCGGGTCGGGACCGGCCTGGCTGCTGGGCGCGGCGGTCGGGCTGTGGATCGGCGGGTTCGACCTGATCTACGCCTGTCAGGACGCCGAGGTGGACCGGCGGATCGGCGTGCGCAGCGTGCCGGCCCGGTACGGCCTGCGGGCCGCGCTGCACGCCTCGACGGTGGCGCACGTGGTGACCTTCGCGTTGTTCGTGTGGTTCGGTCAGCTTGTCGGCTACGGCTGGCCGTGGTGGCTGGGGCTGCTGCTCACCGCCGTGGCGTTCGGCTACCAGCACGTGGTGGTGAGCCCGACCGACCTGTCCAAGGTCAACCGGGCGTTCTTCACCGCGAACGGTTTCGTGGGCATCGCGCTGTTCGTCTTCGCCCTGCTGGACCTGATCTTCCGGCTGGACCTGCGGGCATGACCACCCCGCCGGGCGTCCGGGGCGCCGGTGCCCGCAGCCGGCGCCGGTCGTTCCCCGGCAGCCACCGCGCCAGGCAGGCTCGCTGAGCCATGCGCCGGCCGTGGGTGGTTGGGGTCTCCGGAGCCTCCGGTACGCCGTATCCGGCGGCCGTGCTCGGTGGGCTGCTGGACGCCGGTGACCCGGTGGACCTGATCGTCTCGCGGGCCGCCCGGCTGACCCTGCTGGACGAGACCGGGCAGCCGTTCCGGGACGCGCACTGGCGGGACGACCTGGCCGGTTGGCTCGGCCGCGACCTGGCCGGTGCCGACCTGAGGTACTGGCCGGCGGGCGACCTGGCGGCCGGGCCGAGCAGCGGGTCGTACCCGGTGCGCGGGATGGCCGTGGTGCCGGCCAGCACGGCGGCCTGCGCCGGCATCGCGATCGGGCTGTCGAAGGACCTGCTCCAGCGGGCTGCCGAGGTCAACCTGAAGGAACGGCGTCCGGTGGTCGTGGTTCCCCGCGAGACACCGGTGACGCGGAGCCACCTTGAGCATCTGATCGCCCTGCACGACGCGGGGGCGGTGGTGCTGCCGGCGAGTCCCGGTTTCTACGGCGCCGGCGCGACGGCCACCGCGGCCCAGTTGGTGGACTTCGTCGCCGGCAAGGTGCTGGACGCGCTGGGTGTCCGGCACACCCTGTTCCGGCGCTGGACCGGAGACCTGGGCGCCGGTCGTGGTGAGCCGGCCGAGTGAGCCGGTCGTGGTGAGCCGGCCGGACCGGTTTGCAAGCCGGTCGGGCCGACCGAGCGCTCAGTACAGGCCGGCGTTGGCCGGTCCCGGGCCGCCGGTCGCAGCCGGTCCCGCGTTTCGGGGCCGGTCGGCCATGCCCTCGTCGACCTCGTCGAGCATGCCCTCGCCCTCCAGTAACGCCCGTACCTCGGACTCCCGGAACCGCCGGTGTCCTCCCGGCGTCCGGATGCTACCGATCCGGCCGGCGGCGGCCCAGCGGGTGACCGTTTTCGGGTCGACCCGGAACAACGCGGCCACCTCGCCCGGTGTCAATAGACGATCTCCAGTATCCACAGCCCCCTCCTCGCGTCCGACGAAGCCCCCCGGGCTGCTAGGACCTGTCCCCCAGACGGGTGCCTGCCTCAGCGTCGGTTAGGGACGTAGGGCAATTCAAGCATCGTCGGCGTGGCGTGGTCCCCGAAACGCGAAAAGGTACTCGTTGAGCAGATGTCCGTGCTGATATGCGGGTATTTCGCCCGTTTCATGTTACGCTCCCGGGCGGCCGATCCGGATGCGCCGGATCCGGCCGCGTAGGGTCTTTGTCTCATGGATGCCATCGATCGAGCGCTGGTCGACCTGCTGCGCGGCAACGCCCGGCTCTCCTATGCCGAACTCGCCCGCCAGGTCGGGCTCTCCGCACCGGCCGTACACGAGCGCGTCGGCAAACTGGAGGCCAGCGGCGTCGTCCGGGCGTACCGGGCGGACATCGAGCCCGAGGCCATCGGTCTCGGCGTCACCGCCCTGATCGGGATCGTGCAGGATTCGGGCGGGGACACCGACGACGTGCTCGCGGCGTTCCGTGACATGCCCGAGATCGAGTCCTGCTACTTCATGGCCGGAGTGGAGTCCTTCCTGCTCAAGGCCCGGGTAGGCACCATCGCCGAGCTGGAACATCTGATCAACCGGCTGAACCGGACCGCCGGGGTGGCCTCCACCCGGACCGGCATCGCGCTGTCGACCAAGTGGGAGAACCGGCCACGGCCCCTCACCGCGCCGACCGACTGACAGACCGGCCCGAGCAGCCACCGACCTGGGGCAGAACACCCGCCGGGCCCCTTCGGGACTGTCCCGCACTGTTCCGGACGCCGATTTTCATTGCCCGTGCCGGGTCGGGCTCACCATGCTTGAGCTGAACCGATTGCGAGCGGGCCCGCTCAACGAAGTCTTGTCGGTATCGGTCTTGATTACGTTGAGCAATACGGAGGGGCTCGATGCTACGTACGAAGACCCAGAAGATCGCAGCGATGGGCGCGGTGAGCGTCGCACTGGTCACGGGCATGGGAAGCCCGGCGTCAGCGGGAGGATCGGCCGGTCCCTACCGGATCCACTCCACCGGTAGCGGCAGCCACAGCACCCCGCACAGGCAGGCGTCCAGCAGCGCCCAGATCTGCTTCAACACCTGGGGCAGCAGCCTCAGCAGCGGTTACAAGGTGTCCATGTACCGCAATGCCCTGCCCAGCCCCACCCTGCTGTGGAGCGCCACCTACTACGGAGCGAAGAACAGCACCTGCTCGCCGTGGAAGAGCACCAGCGGGGAGTTCTACGCGGTCCTTTCCGGGCCGGCTTCCGCAACCGGCGACGTCTGGTTGTACTGGAACTGACCGCAGCGCCAGGCAGGGTTCCAGCTCAACCAGCTGGAACCCTGCCGCGTCCGGCCGGGTAACCGCTGTTACCGTGCCGGGGATGACGCACGTGGAGAGGTCCAACGAGGCGGATCGGGCCTGGGTGACCGCCGCGATCGCGGCGGTCGAGGCCGACGCCAACCGTTCCGCGGACACCCACCTCCTGCCGTTCCCGCTGCCGCCGGAGTGGGGGGTCGACCTCTACCTGAAGGACGAGTCGGTGCACCCGACCGGCTCGCTCAAGCATCGGCTGGCGCGCTCGCTGTTCCTGTACGGACTGTGCAACGGCTGGATCGGTCCGCAGACCACCATCGTCGAGGCGTCGTCCGGGTCCACGGCGGTCTCCGAGGCGTACTTCGCCCGGATGCTGGGCCTGCCGTTCATCGCGGTGATGCCGGCCTCCACCTCGGCCGAGAAGATCAGCCTGATCGAGTTCCAGGGCGGCTCGTGCCACCTGGTCGACGACCCGGCCAAGGCGGTCATCGAGGCGCGCTGGCTGGCCGAGGACCGGGGCGGCCACTTCATGGACCAGTTCACCTACGCGGAGCGCGCCACCGACTGGCGGGGCAACAACAACATCGCCGAGTCGATCTACCTCCAGATGGCGCTCGAACGGTACCCCGTTCCGGCCTGGATCGTGGTGGGCGCCGGTACCGGCGGCACCAGCGCGACCATCGGCCGGTACGCCCGGTACCGGCGGCTGGAGACCCGGCTCTGCGTCGTCGACCCCGACGGCTCGGCCTTCTACCCGGCCTGGACCCGCGCCGACTGGTCGGTCAACACCGGGCAGGCTTCGCGGATCGAGGGGATCGGGCGACCCTGCGTCGAGGCGTCGTTCCTGCCGGGCGTGGTGGACCGGATGGTGCAGGTGCCGGACGCGGCGTCGCTGGCCGCCATGCGGGCGGCGTCCCGGGTCCTCGGCCGGCGGGTCGGCGGCTCCACCGGCACCAACCTGTGGGGTGCGTTCGCGTTGATCGCCGAGATGCGGGCGGCCGGCCGGACCGGATCGCTCGTCACGCTGCTGTGCGACGGCGGTGAGCGGTACGTCGACTCGTACTACTCGGACGAGTGGGTGGCCCGGCGGGGTCTGGACCTCGCGCCGCACCTGGCCACCGTGGAACGCTTCCTCGCCACCGGCACCTGGGACGCCTGAAAGGAAGGGCTGTATAGCAGGGGCCCCCGCTCAACCCGGGAAGCCGGGGGCGTCACGCTCGGCGAGCCCGGGATACGTGCGCACGTAGCCGTCGCGGTCCAGGGTCAACTCGGCGGTGAAGCGGTCACTGGCAAACCGGACCCGACCGTCACCGAGCGCCGTGTAGACCTGCTCGGCGGGCACCACCACGAGGCTGGGCACCAGCACCCAGGCGACGGTTATCCGATGGCTGGTGCCGACGGCGGCGTCCAGCAGGCCGAGCCGGCGTACCGGAAGGGTGTTGAACAGCGGAGCGGCCCCGAGGTCGACGTCGAGCGCGTCCTCCAGCCGCTCCGGCTCGTCGGCACCGGGCAGCCCCGCTCCGGGTCGATCCGCCGCGGTCAGCGCCGCGTCGAGGTCACCGGTCTCGCTGGTGCTCACCCGCCAACGGCGGTTGTTCCGCTCCAGCCGGACCGTCCGCAGCCAGCCGCCGCCCTCGACGGACACCTCCAGCCGTACGCTCGCCCAGGTCTCGTCCGTGCGCAGGTCGTACCGGCAGGTGTAGGGCAGCGGGTCGACGGCCTGCGCGACTCCCCGCGCGACCAGCCCGGCACGGTCGTCGAGCAGGCAGTGGTCGCTGCCGGCCGTGTCGGTGCGGGCCCAGAACAACGAAGTCGGCAGCGTGGCCATGTGCCGGACGCTACCGGCCGGCGACGGCCACCGCACGCCGTCGGCGCAGGAACCGACCCGACACGCCGATGTCCGGCGGGGACGCGCGGCCCCCGCCGGACACCGGGTTGATCAGTGGGTACGGCTGGGCTGGCGGCCGCCGAAGCGACGCTCGGTCCGGCCCTGGTCGCCACGGTCGGCGAAGGCACGACCCCCCGAGCGGAACCCGGGGCGGTGGTCCCCGCCCCGCTGGTCAACGCTCGGCCGGTCGCTGCTCGGCCGGTCGCTGCTCGGCCGGTCGCCGTACCGACGGTCGGCACGGGGCCGGTCGTCGTACCGACGCTCGCTCCGGTCCGCGGGGCGCTCGGTCCGGTCGCCGAAGCGCTCGCTCCGGTCCGTGGGACGCTCGGCCCGCTCGGTGCGTCCGGCCTGGTCGCCGAAGCGCTCACCCTGGCCGGGTCGGTCACCGTACCGGCGCTCGCCCCGTGGCCGGTCGTCGTCGCGGCGCTCGCCGTATCGACGCTCGCCACGGTCGGCGAAGCGGTTCCCGCGCTGTGGCCGGTCACCGTCCCGACGCTCGCCGCGGAACCGGTCGGATCGGCGGGCCGCCGGCGGCTCCTCGACCACGGGCACCCCGCTGGGCTGGCGGGCACCGGTCAGCTCGGCCAGCACCGGATCGCCCGGGCGGACCCGCGACTGTGCCGGCTCGACACCGGCCCGCTCCAGCATGGCCAGGGTCGAACGGCGCTGCTTGGGCAGGACCAGCGTGGCCACCGCGCCCGACTCACCGGCCCGCGCCGTCCGTCCGGCCCGGTGCAGGTAGTCCTTCGAGTCCTTCGGCGGGTCCACATGCACCACCAGCGACACGCCGTCGACGTGGATGCCGCGCGCCGCCACGTCGGTGGCGACCAGGACGTCCATCCGGCCCTCGCGGAACTCGGCGAGCGTCCGGGTACGGACCCGCTGGGTCTTGCCCCCGTGCAGGGCTCCGGCCCGGACGCCGACCTCGGCGAGCTGCGTCACCAGGCGGTCGACACCCATCTGGGTACGGGCGAACATCATCGTCCGTCCCTGGCGCGCGGCGATCGAAGCCGCCACGGCGAACTTGTCCGTCGGCGGAATCAGCAGCAGGTGGTGGTCCATGGTGGACACCGCTGCGGTCGCCGGCGCGGTCGAGTGCGTGACCGGGTCGGTCATGAAGCGCTTGACCAGGGCGTCCACGTCGCCGTCCAGGGTTGCCGAGAACAGCAGGCGCTGGGCGTCGGCCGGGGTCTTGGCCAGCAGCTCGGTCACCTCCGGCAGGAAGCCCATGTCGGCCATCTGGTCTGCCTCGTCCAGCACGGTGACCTCGACGTCGCCGAGGTTGCAGGCGCCCCGCTCGATGAGGTCGCCGAGCCGGCCCGGGGTGGCCACGATGATCTCGACACCGCGCCGCAGGGCGTCGATCTGCCGGTCGTACGGCACACCGCCGACGGTGGTTTTGAGAAAGACGCCGACCGACTTGCCGAGCGGAAGCAGCGCGTCGTTCACCTGCATGGCCAGCTCGCGGGTGGGCACCAGGATCAACGCGCGGGGATGCCGGGGCCGGGCCCGTTCACCGGCGGCCAGCCGGGCCAGCACCGGCAGGCCGAAGGCGAGCGTCTTGCCGGAGCCGGTCTGGCCACGGCCGAGCACATCCCGACCGGCCAGGGCGTCCGGGACGGTCGCCGCCTGGATCTCGAACGGCGTGGTGATGCCCTCCCGGCTCAGCGCCCGGACGAGGGTGTCGGACAGACCGAGGTCGGCGAAGCTGGTGACGGCCAGCGGGCTCGCCGGGGCCTCAGGGCCGGCCGGGGTGACAACCTCTGTCGAGGCGTCGAGGTCAGCCGGGCCGGCGGGATCCACCGCCGGGGAGTCGGGGCCGGCCGGGGTGATGGCGTCGGTCGATGCGCCGAGGCCGGTCGGGGCGATGGCGTCGGTCGATGCGCCAAGGTCGGCCGGGGTGTCGAGAGCGGCCGAGGTGTCGAAGACGGACGGAAACGTGCTGGGATCAGCGAAGGACGTCAAGAAGAACCTCTCAGGCGGGGCGCATCTTCGCGATGGCCCGCCGCGACCGTGAAGGTCGCCGCTGATTCGCCCGCAAGATCGCCCATGGGCGCGTCACACGCGCCAGGTCAATGATCGGTACAAGTGTACGGCGCACCGGCCCGTCCGGCAGCGCGCGGCGGGTTCCAGTGGGCAGAGTCACCCAGTCGGCGGGTTGTCAGCTGCCGAGCACACCACCGAACAGCGTCCGGAACAGATCACCGGCCACCGCGGCGACGAGCAGTCCGACCAGCACCAGGATGCCGAGGCTGATCGCCAGAACGATCACCACCCGGGTGGTGCGGGCGTCCCGTTGAGCCGGTGCGTCCGACCAACCCTGAGCCAGAATATGCCCGGTCAGCGAGCCGGAGTTCTCCACCGACGCCGGGAGGACCGGGACCGTCCGCTGCCCCAGATCGTGCTGATCGTGGCCGGTGTAGACCGTGCCGTGGCCCCCGCTCGCGCGCCGCGCAGGGCGCTGCGGACGGGTCGTGACGACCTGGGTGGCATCGGCGTCGGGGTGCCGGCTGGCCGGGTTGACCGTGACGACCTGGGTGGCGTCGGCGTCGGTCGGCCCCGTCACCGGTCCCTGGCCGGTCCGGACGACCATGGTGGCCTCCGGGTCCGGGCGGAGGGTCTCCGGAGAGGTACGCGGGCGCGGGATTCCGGGCAGTCCCGACTGCCGGGGTTGCGAGCCGATCCGGACGACCTGGGTCTCCTCGGCGTCGGGCGGGATGATGCCGGTGCTCGCCCGAACCACCTGGGTCTCCTCGGCGCCCGGCGGAATGGCGCCGGCGTTGGTGGGCCTGGCCACCGGCACCTGGCCGGCCCGGACGGCCTGGGTTTCCTCGCTACCCGACAGGAAGGCGAGTTCCTCCGCCGGCCGGTTCGCCGGCCGGGCGGTCGCGGAAGTGGAACCGGCCGTGCCCATCGCGGGCGGCGGTGGGAAGGGCGGCGCCGGCATTGGACCGGGTGGCGCGGGCGCCGGTGGCACCGGAGGCAACGGCTGCGGGACCGGCGGGATGGGACCCGGCGGCACCGGGACCGGCGGCGCGGGCGTCGGCGGGACCGGATTCGGATCGGGCGGCGCTGGAGCCGGGGGTGGCGTAGGCGTCGGCGGCACCGGGTCGGGGTTGGGCCCGGGCGGGGTGGGTCCCGGTGGCACCGGAGCGGGGTTCGGGCCGGGTGGGGCGGGTGCGGGGGTCGGCACCGGGGACGGCTCGATGGGTACCGGTGGGGCGGCGGGCTCGGGTGGGCTGACCGGCCGCGGCGGTGGGGCCGGCTCGCCCGGAGACGGTGGCTCCGGCGGAGACGTCGGTTCCGCCGGAGACGGTGGTCCAACGCGGTACGGCGTGCCGGCCTGGCCCGCTCCGGAACCGTGGCCGGCGACGGAGGCCCGAGCCCGGACCGCGATGGCTGCCCGGCCCCGAACCGGCTCGGCCGCGTCGGCTGACTCGGCGGTCTCCGCGGGGCGCGTGTCCCGGTCGTCGCCGGTCGAGCCGGGCCCGGTCGGCGGGTTCACGACAGCGGACCTGGCAGTCGCCGGTTCCGCGGCCGGCGTCGTCGGCCTCGTGCTGGTGGAAGCCGTTCCGGCGGACTTTGCCACCTCCGTGACTGCGCCCGGCGGCGGGTCCTGCTCTTCGTCCATGGCTGCCTCCCGCACCCGTACCCGGAACCGGTGCGCCGGACCCGAATCCCGTTGACCACCGTGCCACCCACGGGCGTCGCCGCGTACCGCTGCCGGTTGCCGCCGGTCGAAGTCCGCGCGACGATCCGGCGTCGATCCGGCGACGGCGCCCACCCCGCGCACGGGGCGCCGTCGACACAGTATCGGCGATGGGCCCGAGGACCGGTTACCCGCCCGGAGACCCGATTACGCTTCGGCCAGCCAGGCCGACCAACCGGTCAGGCGGACGCCAGCCCCGGCGGTCACTCGCCGGACGGGCCGGCGCTGCCGGTCGCGGACTGTTCCGTTGGCGCCGCGCTGCTCGGTCGGGCCGAGGCGGTGGTGGCCGCCGTGGTCGGTGTCGGCCCGGCGGGGTTCGAGCTGCCGCTGGGAGTCGGCGTCGGGGAGGTGCTCGGCTTCCCCGTCGGCGAGGTGCTCGGCGTCGGCTTGGTCGTCGGTGGCCTGCTCGCCGGCGGCCGGGTCGGCGGCGGTTGGGTGGCCGGAGGCTTGCTCGTCGGCGGCTTGCTGGCCGGCGGCTTCGGGGTGTCGGCCGGCGTGCTCGGTGCCGGCACCGCCCCGAACACCCGGGTGGCGGCGTAGAAACGGGACCACCAGACCGTCGAGACCTTCACCACGTCACCGCTGTTCGGCGCGTGGACCATCTTGCCGTTTCCGATGTACATGGCGACGTGGTGGACGGTGTGCCAGTCCCGATTGTCGGAGGCGAAGAAGATCAGATCACCGGGGAGCAGCGAGGACCGGTCGACGCTGCGGGTACGGGTGGCGTAGTACTGGTCCCGGGACACCCGGGGCAGCTGGTAGCCGACGGACCGGTACGCCGCCCACATCAGCCCGGAGCAGTCGAACGCGTCGGGGCCCTCCTCGGACCAGACGTACGGGTCGCCGAGCTGGGCCAGCGCGTACTGCACCGCGTCGAGCGCCCGTGGATCGGCGGCCAACCCGGCGGCCGAACCGTCGAGATAGTCGGCACCGAGCTGCTGCTCGGCGGCTTCCTGGGCCCGCTCGATCTCCGCCAGCTGTTCGGCGTTCCGCTTGCGCAGGTCGAGCAGGGCGGCCTCGCGCTGCTTGTACGTCGTCTCGGCCCGGCTGAAGGTGGCGCTCGCGGTGCTGGACCTGGCGTCGGCCGCGGCGAACGCCGCCTGCGCCTCCTGCATGGCCCGCTGGGCCCGGCTCACCTCGCCGCCGACCCCGGTCAGATCCGCCCTGGGCCGCCGGCCCTCCTGGATCTGGCTCAGCGAACCCAGACCGTGCAGGTCCGAGCCGAAGGCACCGGGCGGCAGCTCCGCCGCCTCCTTGAGCGCCTCGCCCGCCGCCTGCTCGGCGGCCGTCTGCGCCCGGTGCAGCGCGGCGGCGGCGGCGGCCAGCCCGGTATCGGCCCGGGTGCGCTCGGCCAGCGCGGTGTCCCGGTCCTGCTTGAACTGGAGCAGTTGGTCGCCGAGGGCCGCCACCTCGTTCTGCAGGGCGAGGACCTGGGTCGCCAGCGGCCCGTTCAGCCCGCCGGTCGGGGCGGTGGTGGCGCCGGTGGTCGGACCCGCCGGTACGGCGCCCGGCAGCGGCAGCGTCCCGACGTACTGCGGTCGGGTGCCGGTGTCCGGTGGGGCCGTCGGCAGCGCCGGGTCGGCGTAGGCGGGCACCGCGAACGCCGCCGCCACCGCGGCACCCAGTATCGCGGCCCACAGACCTGGTCGGAGCACCGGGGAGATCACATCCCGCAGCCGAAACCGCCGTGCCCGTCCGATCCTGGTCATCCCGCTCCCCGCTAGTCAGCCCTGCCGTCCGCGCTCGTGACGCGCCCTGCCATGCCGGTGGCGCGGTCGATGCACCGTGCGGCCCCACTTTGTCTTACCGGAAACCGTCGTCAATGTCACTGTCGCGTTTCACAAATCAGGACTCCGAGCATCAACCCCGGGACGCCAGGACGCCGGCGCCCGGGGCCCGGCCGCCCCCGGTGGGGTCGGCCCGCCCGCGTACCCTCGGTCGGGGATCGCCGCAGCTGGAAGGGGTGGGCAGCGATGGACGCCGCGCGCAGGCACGAGGTCGAACAGAAGGTGTACGCCGGGGAGCGGCTGGACCGGGCCGACGGGGTGGACCTGTGCGGCTGTGACGACCTGGTCTGGCTGGGACGGCTCGCCCACCACCGCCGGGCGGATCCGGAGCGTACCGGCTTCGTGCTCGGGCCGGTTCCGCCGGTGCCCACCGGCGACGTCCCGGACCTCGGCCCGGTGACCGTTCTGGGATACGGCCGGGACGAGCCCGCCGAGGACCGGGTGGACCGGCTGCTCCGGTTGCGCGAGCGGCAGGACGCCACCGGGGCGTGCGAGACGCTCGTACCGGTCCGGCGACGGCCCGTACCGGCGGACAGCGCGACCGCGACGGCCCGTGCGACGACGGCGGACGGTGTGGCCGCGACGGCCGAGGGTGACCCCGAGTCGGCCGAGCCGCCGTCCTCGGTGGAGGCGCTGCGGACCCTGGCGGTGTGCCGACTGTTGCTGGACAACGTCGCACACCTCGGGTTCGCGGTGGACGTGGACGGCCCGGCGCTGGCCCAGCTCGCGCTCAACTTCGGTGTCGACGAGCTGCTGGCGGAGCCGGGTGACGGTGACGCCGAGCCGGCGTCGGAACTCGTGACCCTGATCGGCGACGCCGGCTTCCGCCCCGTGGAACTCGACGCGGGCCACCGGGTGGTCCGCGAGTACGACGCGCCGCCGTCCTGGGCCGCCCGCCGGTCCGAGCCGCAGCGCGTGTGGGCCTGACGGTGCCGATCGGTACCGACTGTCCTTTCCACCGGGGCGCAACCGGCGCCGGGGTTCGGCGCGGGCGAGCACCGGCCGACTGCCCCCGACCGGCGCGACCGGCCGACTCACGTACCCTCGGTGGGTCATGAGCACCGACGGCGGCGGATTTCCCCAGCGCGACGGCGACGGCCGGATCGTGCGCCTGTCCCACCTGCTCGGGGTCAGCCTGGCCGGCGTGGTCGTCGGGGTGCTGGCCCTGGTGGTCTTCGACTGGGGGTTCGCCACCGTCGGCGCCGGCCGGTTCGGGCACGCCAACGGGTGGCTGGCGGTGATCCTGCCGGCGTGGCTGTTCCTGGACGACTTCCGGGCCTGGGGTTACGGCGTGGCCCGGGTCGTCGCGGCGCTGCTCGCCGGGGCGCTCGGGGTCGCCGCCGGGCTGCTGGCCGCGGCCACCGCGAGCGGTCTGCCGGCGCTCTGGTCCGGAGCCTTCGCGGCGGCGGTCTTCGCGGTGCTGTACGCCGTGGTCTGGTTTGTCGGCGTCCGGTGGCTGAGCCGCCGGGCGGGCTGAGGAGAAGGTGGCGAGCATGTCTCCCGCGGTGAAGTACACGCTCGGCCGGATCGGGCTGTTCGTGGTGGTCCTGGCCGCCCTCCTGCCGGTACACCTCAACCTGTTCATCAAGTTGATGCTCGCGCTGGCCTTCTCGGCCGCCCTCTCCTTCTTCTTCCTGCGTTCCTGGCGGGATGCCATGGCCCAGCAGTTGGACGGCTCCGCCCGCCGTCGTCAGGGCGAGAAGGCGCGGCTGCGCGCCGCCCTGGCCGGCGAGGACGACACCGGCCCGGAATCCGCCGGCCCGGCACCCTCCGGACCCGACGCCAGGAACCGGCCGTCAGCAGCGGAGCCCGACGGCCGCAACGCCGACTGACCGTGGCGTTGATCAAGGCGTTGGGTCGCGGAGACGCTTCCTCGTGATCCGTTCGCCCTGATCAACGCGGGCCGGCGGCGTCGGTTCACCAGTTGGTCGAGCCGGCGACCTTCGGCCAGGGCTTCCACCACGGCTTGATCAGGTACGCGATGCCACCCGAGCCGCTGCCCACCGAGCCATCCGCGCGGTGCCGCTTGGTACGCAGCCAGATCTGCTCGAACTGCGCACGCGAATAGACGTTCCGGACCGCCTCGTCGGAGGAGGACGCCGGGTCGTTCACCACCACGTCACCGGTCGCGGTGAAGCCGACCACCACGAACAGGTGCCCCGAGGTGCCGTAGTTGGCTCCGTCGAGTTCGCTGGACAGGAACGACTGGCTGGTTATCACCGGGATGCCGGCGGCGATGAACCGCTCCGCCTCGTCCAGCGAGTGCAGCCGGGTCACCCGGGCGTCCAGTCCCGGATAGGACGCGGCGTACGCGGTGTTGAACGGCCAGTTGCCGGCGCCTTCGTACTGGTAGTCGTAGGTGTTGCGGGCCGCGTGGTCGACGGTCGGGTCGGCGTAGTCGGAGTCCACCCACGAGGTGTCCTCGGCCGTGGGTTTCCGGCCCCAGTACTCCACCACCATCTCGGTGGAGGTCGGCGAGCACCACGCCTCGCCGCCGCCGTCGTACTCTGGATACTGGCCCTTGTGGATGTTCTGCGAGTAGCGCGGCACCGGCAGCTCCCGGCCCCAGGCGATGTGTCCGGCGCTCGCCGGCACGGTGAACCGGTCGGGCACGTTGGAGCTCATCGCGCCGAGCATCCAGACCCGGGGTGAACGGGCCTGTCCGGGCGCGCGGTAGAGGGTCAGCCGGAGCTGGTACTCGGACAGCAGCACCCCGGCCGTGGCGTCGTCGATGGCGAACGTGTCGGTCCAGATCGACGAGTACGGGTCGCCCTGGCCATCGACGCTGGTACGACGGATGTCACCGTCCCCGGAGGCCCACCGACCCATGACGTACCAGGGGCTCTGCTGGCCGGTGTTGTACGTCCCCTTCATCTCCACCTGGATCCAGGTACCGGCCGGTGTCTCGGCGTTCCACGAGGTGACCAGCTCGGTGGCGTCGAAGCCGATCCGACGGACCGGGGAGGTCCAGGTGGCGTACTGCCAGCTGCGGGTGGTGCCCGTGTGTGGATCGGTGTAGTCGGTCACCCCGGCCGGCCGGCGCAGCGTGATCCCGGTGCGGACGCCCGGAATCGCGACGGTGCCGTCGTGGGCGCCGCCGAGCCAGTCGGGATAGCTGCTGAACGCCTGGTAGGTGATGTTTTCATCGTGCGGGACCGGACCGCCGTTCGCCAGCGCGGGGGTGGCGCTGCCGAGCAGGGCGAGGGTGACGAAACCGGCGACGGTGGCCGCATACAGGCGTCGGGCCATGGCACACACTCCACGCTCGCGGGGATGTTGTTCCGGTCACTATCCCGCCCGGCGACAAATTTCGCCAGGTTCCAGCACCTGGAAACTTCTTGCCACCCGGGTTCGGTACGTCGCTGGTGCCGACCGGGTCGCCACCGTGCCGGCGGGCCGGTCAGGGGCGGTGCGCTACGGTTCTAGCGACCGCGACACAGCGAAGCCGGTGCGAAACCGGCGCTGTCCCGCAACTGTGATGCCCGCTCGACGCCGCTCGGCGCCGGAGTCGGAACGAGCCAGATCGCCTGCGTCGTGGTCGCGAACCAGCGCTCTCGAGGAAGGGCGCCTCGCGGACGGGACGATCCCCCGGATCGCCCCTGTCGGCGAAGCACCGGCTCCTCGACCGACAGGAGGATCCATGCGCAGCCGTACCCCCGCGTTTCTCGTCGCCCTGGTCGTCGCCGCGACCGTCGCCGTCGCTGGTTGCGGCGACTCCGACGGCGGCGCCGGACCGACGGCGTCGAGCAGCGCGCCCGCGGCCTTTCCGGTCACCGTGGGCCGGCTGACCCTCGCCGAACAGCCCCACAAGATCGTGTCGCTGTCGCCGACCGCGACCGAGATGCTCTTCGCCATCGGCGCCGGCCAGCAGGTCACGGCCGTGGACGACAACTCGAACTACCCGCCCGAGGCGCCCAAAAGCAAGCTGTCGAGCTACCAGCCGAACGCCGAGGCGATCGCCGGCAAGGCCCCCGACCTCGTCGTCATCTCGAACGACATCGACAACGTGGCCGCGCAGCTGGGCAAGCTGAAGATCCCGGTGTACCTGGCGTCCGCGGCCACCAGCCTCGACGACACCTACCGGCAACTGAACGACCTCGGCCGGCTCACCGGGCACGTTGACGAGGCCGCCGACGTGGTGACCCGGATGACGAGCGACATCGCCAAGATCGTCAAGGACGTCCCGCCGGCCGGTGGGAAGAAGTTGACCTACTACTACGAGCTGGACCCGAACTACTACTCGGTGACCGGTAAGACCTTCATCGGCTCGCTGCTGACGATGCTTGGCGTGACCAGCGTCGCGGACTCCGCCGACAAGGACGGCAAGGCCGGCGGCTATCCGCAGCTCTCGCCCGAGGTGGTCATCGACGCCGGACCGGATCTGGTCTTCCTGGCCGACGTCAAGTGCTGCCAGCAGACCCCGGCGAAGGTCCGTGGCCGCGCCGGCTGGGGTGGAATCCCCGCGGTCAAGCACGGCGGCGTGGTCGCGCTGGACGACGACATCGCCTCCCGCTGGGGTCCGCGTACCGTCGATCTGGTTCGGGCGATGGCGAACGCGGTCGCCAAGGCACGGTCCTGACCGGACCCACCCCGGCCCGGCTGCGACCGTGGACCATCGGGCTGGGCATCGCCGCCGTGCTCGTCGCGCTCGTCACGGGCGTCGCGCTCGGTCCGGTACGCCTGCCGCCCGGTGGCGTCGCGGTGGAACTGCTGGACCTCATCCCCGGGGTACGCCTGCACAGCGGGTTGACGGTCCAGCAGGCCGCCATCGTCACCGAGCTGCGACTACCCCGCGCGGTGCTCGGCCTGCTCGTCGGGGCCATGCTCGCGCTGGCCGGCGGGGCGTACCAGGGGGTGTTCCGCAACCCGCTCGCCGATCCGTACCTGCTGGGGGTGGCCGCCGGAGCGGGCCTGGCGGTCACCGCGGTGGTGGCCTTCCGCTCCACCTCGGGGGACGCCACCGCCGGCCTGCCGCTCACGGTGCCGGTGGCCGCGTTCGTCGGCGCCCTCGGCGCGGTGCTGCTGACCTATCTGGTCGGGGCGTCCGGGGGGCAGAACCGCTCGCCGGCCACGCTGATCCTGGCCGGTGTCGCGGTCTCGGCGTTCCTCACCGCCGGACAGACCTACCTGCTGCAACGCAACACCGAAACGATCCGCGAGGTCTACGCCTGGCTCGGCGGTCGGCTCAGCACCGCCACCTGGCATGACGTGCTGCTGATGCTGCCGTACGCGGCGCTGACCACGACCGTCGTGCTGCTGCACCGGCGCGAGCTGGACGTGCTCTCGGTGGGCGACGACGAGGCCCGTGGACTGGGCCTGCACCCGCAGCGGTCCCGGTACCTGCTGCTCGCCGCCGCCGCGCTCGGCACCGCCGCCGCCGTCTCGGTCTCCGGTCTGATCGGCTTCGTCGGGATCGTCGTGCCGCACGCCGTCCGGCTGCTCTTCGGTACGACGTACCGGGTGATCCTGCCGCTGTCGATGCTGTTCGGCGCCGCCTTCCTGGCGCTCACCGACGTCGCGGCCCGGACCGTGGCGGCGCCCAACGAGGTCCCGATCAGCGTGCTGACCGCGCTGGTCGGCGCGCCGTTCTTCATCGTGGTGCTGCGAACCAGCCGCCGGGTGACCGGATGAGCGCGGCGGGCGCGGCGGGTGACGGGATGAGCGCGCCGGGTGACGGGATGGACGCGGCCGGCGGTTCCGGTCCCGCCGTCGAGGTGGCGGACCTGCGGGTCGCCCTCGACGGCACGCCGATCCTGGCCGGGGTGGACCTGCGCGTCGAGGCCGGCGAGTGGGTCACGGTGATCGGACCGAACGGCGCCGGCAAGTCGACCCTGCTGCGCGCCGTCGGCGGGCTGCTGCCGGCGACCGGGTCGATCACCCTGTTCGGTACGCCGAGCGCCGGACTGCGCCGCCGGGACCGGGCCCGGACCGTGGCCACCGTCGCGCAGTCCCCGGTGGTTCCGCCCGGGATGGCGGTGCTCGACTACGTGTTGCTCGGGCGGACGCCGCACATGCCGCCGCTGGGCCGGGAGTCGGCCGCCGACCTCGTCGTGGTGCGTGACGTACTCGACCGGCTGGACCTGGCCGGCTTCGCCAGCCGACCGTTGGAGACCCTCTCCGGCGGGGAACGGCAGCGGGTGTTCCTGGCCCGCGCGCTCGCCCAGGGCGCCCCGCTGCTGCTGCTCGACGAGCCGACCAGCGCGCTCGACATCGGGCACCAGCAGGAGGTGCTGGAGCTGGTGGACCGGCTGCGCCGGGAGAGCGGGCTGACCGTACTGGCCACCATGCACGATCTCTCGGCGGCCGGTGAGTACGCCGACCGGCTGGTGCTGCTGGCCGAGGGCCGGGTGGTCGCCGAGGGTGTCCCCGGGGACGTGCTCACCGCGGATCTGCTGGCCCGGCACTACCGGGCCCGGGTGCGGATCGTCCCCGGCGAGCACGGCCCGCTCGTGGTCCCGGTCCGGCCCTGAGACCGCCGGTCCGGCCGGCGGCCGGACGACGCCGGCTGGTTCGGACGAGAGCCGACCGACGACCGGATCGGTCGGCCCCGTCGGCCGGATCGGCCGGCCCCGTCACTCGGACCGGCCGGCCCCGTCAGCCGGGCCGGCCGGTGGTCGGGTCAGCGCAGTGGCTCGGGCAGCGGCTCGGCGTGTACCACCGACAGCCCGGACACCGCCCGGGTCAGCACCACGTAGAGCCGGTGCAGCCCGCGCGGCTCGGCCGCCACGATCTCGGCCGGCTCCACGACCACGACGTGGTCGTACTCCAGGCCCTTCACCACGCTGGCCGGCACCACGGTGACCCGCTCGGCCGCCGCCACCTCCTCGGCGGTCGAGGCCGCGATGCCCGCGTCGACCAGGACCTGGCGTACCTCCGGACACCGGGCGTCCGCGGCGATCACCGCGACCGAACCCTCGTGGGCCAGCGCCGCCCGCACCTGGGCCACCGTCGTGCCCGGCACGTCCGAGCTGGTGACGATGTCCAGCGCGCCGTCGCTACGCAGTGACCGGGCCGCCGGTACGTCCACCGCGAGCGCCGGCAGCAACCGGTTCGCGAAGGCCACCACGGCGGCCGGTACCCGGAAGCCGACGGTCAGCGGCACCACCGTCGCCCCGGGTTTGCCGAGGTGGGCGAGGGTGCTCGGCCAGTCCGTGGCGGCCCACGGCGCAGTGCCCTGGGCGAGGTCCCCGAGCAGGGTGATCGAGGCGTGCTCGCTGCGCCGGGCGATGGCGCGGCACTGCATCGGGGACAGGTCCTGCGCCTCGTCCACCACCACGTGCCCGAAGCTGGGCAGCCGGTCGACGAGCCCGGCGGCCTCGTCGATCAGGATGGCGTCCGCCGCCGACCAGCGGGTCGCCTTCGCGGTACGGGCCGGCTTGGCCCAGCACAGCCGGGCCTGCTCCTCGGGGCTGAGCAGCCCGTCGGCGGCGGCGGCCAACCTCGCCGGGTCGGCCAGCAGTTCGAAGACCAGGCCCTCGGGGGTGACCGCCGGCCAGGCCGCGTCGAGGAAGTCCGTCACCGGTCGGGATCTGCCCATCCGGCGCAGCCAGGCGTCGCTCGGCGACTCCGCGCGGCGTGCCTCGGCCTGCCGTTGCAGCAGGCTGACCACGCGGGCCCGGACCCGTTCCCGACCGATGCCGTACGGCAGTCCATCCCGACGGGCCTCGTCCACCACCCGGCGCAGCACGTCCGGCCCGAGCCGCCACCGGTACGACCCGTCCGAGACGGTGATCGCCTCCTCGGGTTTGCGGATCCGGGCGTGCAGGGCGCGGCGCAGCACCTCGGCCATCCGGGGATCGTGCTTGACCGTGGCCGTCGCCGGGTCGTCGACGGCCCGCACGGGTACCCGGGCGACCAGGTCCTCGACGGTCGACTGCGCCACCTCCACCTCGCCGAGTGCCGGCAGCACCCCGGCGATGTACGACAGGAAGGCCCGGTTCGGCCCGACGACCAGCACTCCCGAGCGGCGCAGCCGGTCGCGGTGCAGATAGAGCAGGAAGGCGGCCCGGTGCAGGCCGACGGCCGTCTTGCCGGTGCCGGGCGCACCCTGCACGCAGACCGAGATCTCCAGGTCGGCCCGGACCAGCTCGTCCTGCTCGGGCTGGATGGTGGCGACGATGTCGCGCATCGGCCCGACGCGGGGGCGCTCGATCTCGGCGGTCAGGATCCGGCTGGTGGTGCCCAGTTCCTCGCCCCGGTCGAGGTGCTCGTCCTCGAACGAGGTGATCTCGCCCTGCTGGAAGCCGAACCGCCGGCGGGTGACGACACCCTGCGGGTCCTTCACGCTGGCCCGGTAGAACGCCCGGGAGACCGGCGCCCGCCAGTCCAGCACGAGCGGCTCGCCGAGGTCGTCGGTGACGTGCCGTCGACCGATGTGGTGCGGGGCGTCGGCGAAGGTGAGCTTGCCGAAGAAGAGCGGCGTGTTCGGGTCGTCGGCCAGTTCGGCGACCCGCCGGGCCAGGTGCCGGCCGAGCTGTTCGGCGGTGTACGCGTCGCCGGCCACCTTGTCGCCGGTGGAGTACAGCGCCTCGGCGCGGTCCCGCATCCGGCGCAGGGCGGCCCGGGAGACGGCCAGATGTTCCCGTTCGATGGCGAGGTCGGTATCGAGGTCGGTGGCGGGCACCTTGACTCCCATCGGGGTTCGCGGACCGTTCGGAGACGCCCGGGAGGCTTTCCGACGGTCGCGCCGTGCTGCTCGCTCGCGTTTCCGGGGGCGGATGGCCGGCCGCCCGGCGCGGGGACGTCCGCTGCGGTGCGTGTTCACCTCGGCCGTCAAGCGGCCAACCAGAGTACGCGCCGTCCGCGCTGGTCTCCAGCGAATTTCGGCGGAGGCCGCTGGAGCTGGCCCCTCCGGGCTGACTACTGGCTGTGGCACTATCGATCCGGAGGTGATCCGTCGATGAGCGTGGCCCTGCTCGAGCATGTGGGTCCCTGGACCGAGGACGAGTTCTTCGCGCTCGGTGAGACTCCCAACCGGATAGAGCTGTTCGATGGGAGCCTGTTGGTGAGCCCGGCACCGACCACATGTCACCAGCACATCTCCCGCCGGCTGGCCAACCTGGTCGACGCGCCGGCCGACGCGGCCGGTTTCTGGGTCTACGAGGCGGTTAATGTCCGCTTGGCGAGTGGGCGGATCTTCATCCCCGATCTGGTTGTCACGCCCGTCGAGAACGTGACAACCATCGACGCGACCGATGTGGCGCTGGTGGGTGAGGTCGTTTCGCCGGGAAACGCGGGTGCCGACCGGTTGTTGAAGATGCAGCTGTACGCCGCCGCGCGGATCGAATGGTATCTGTTGGTTGAGTCCGAAAAGCTGGATTCCGTGGCCCTGCGACTGCTGCGCCTGGCGGGCCAGCACTACGTCGAGCAGGCGGTCGCCAACGACCATGAGACGCTGATCGCCGATGGTCCGTTCGCCATCGAGATTGACACCCGCGCCCTGCTCCGACGTCGATGACCCGCCCGCGTCGTAGCGTGGGTCCCGGACTGCCGGAACCTGGGATGTCGCAGTCTGGGCCGATCTTTGCCTGGCGGCCACCGGGACCGTCCGGGGGCGCGCTCAGTCCGCGTGCGGCTCGGGCAACGGTTCACCGGTCTCCAGCAGCGTCTTGAGGCTGGCGAGCAGGTGCGGCCAGCCCTGACTGATCATTCCGCGTAGCGCCCCGTCGGGCTCCAGTCCGTCGTGTACGACCGTCAGCCTCACCATCGGCCCGTTGGGTTCAAGCTCGAACGAGACCCGCGACCTGCCCTCGGCGGCCAACCGTTCGCGCAGATCGGTCTCGATGCCGTGCGCGGTTGCCCACTCCGCCGTGAAGGTGTGCCAGGTGTAGACCAGCCGGCGGTACGGGTCGGCCTCCAGGATGACCTGGGCGGGGTCCTCGGTGCGCGTGCCGTTCTCTGTCCAGCTCATGGGCGAGCCCTTCTGCCAGTCGGTCTCGAAGGTCACCCCCCAGTAGCGGCGGGTGAAGGCGGGCTCGGTCAACGCCTGCCACAGCCGTTCGGGCGTGGTCCTGATGTAGGTGGTGTAGACGAAGGGTCGGTCCGCTGTCGGTTCGTTGTTCCGCATCGGTTCCTCCAGTGCTCGTTTGAGATCGGCGAGCGCACCCGCCCGCTCCCGGTCGTACCGGCTGATCCAGCGTTCGGCGATGGCGTTGATCGGTGCGGCGTTGAGGTGGTGCAGCTTCTCCCGACCGCGCCACATCGTGGTGACCAGGCCGGCCTGTTCCAGCACGGCCAGGTGCTTGCTGACCGACTGCCGGGCCATGGCCAGCTCACCGCACAGCTCGCGCAGGGTCTGCCCGTTGCGCCGATTGAGGCTGTCCAGCAGCCGGCGTCGCCCGGGGTCGGCCAGGGCCCGAAACACCGCGTCCATTCATCCGCTCCTGACATGCAGTCACTTGGCTGCACAACTTAGGCAGCCGCATGGCTGCATGTCAAGCAGCGCGGCTGCAACAAACCTGCACGCGCCGGCTATTGAGTATGGGAAAGCGCTTTCTTATGCTGACGCACATCAATATTTCGGCTTGGTTACCCGGTGCGTTCGATCCGGGTACCGGCCGATCCCCGGCGATGGGGTCATGTCCGGCGATGGGTTCGGGCTCGGAGGTTGACCCGGATGCGGCGATGAAGGTGAGGCGAGGATGAGACGACCAGTCGTACGACGACTTCAGGCGACGCTCGCGACGGCGGCCATGGGGGCGGCGGCCGTGATGGCCCTGCCGTTGTCCCAGGCGTCGGCGGCGACCGGCGGGGTGACCGGCTACGCCACCCTCAACGGCGGCACCACCGGGGGCGCGGGCGGGCAGACGGTCCGCACCACCACCGGAACCGCCATCCACACGGCCCTGTGCAACCGGGCGAGCAGCAGCACCCCGATAACCATCCAGGTCGAGGGGACCATCACCCTCGGCAACACCACCCAGGTGTCGGGCGGCAGCTGCAACACCGCCGCCGACAAGATCGAGCTCAAGGAGGTCAGCAACGTCACGATCGTCGGGGTGGGCGGTGGCGCGGTCTTCGACCAGATCGGCATCCACCTGCGCAGCGCCTCGAACATCATCATCCAGAACGTGACCGTCCAGAACGTCAAGAAGTCGAACGGTCCCACCTCCAACGGCGGCGACGCCATCGGGATGGAGAGCGACGTCCACAACGTCTGGGTCGACCACGACACGCTGTTCGCCTCGGGCGGCGAGGACCAGGGGTACGACTCGCTCGTCGACATGAAGGCCGGCACCAACTACGTGACGGTGTCGTACACCACCCTCCGTAACTCCGGGCGTGGTGGCCTGGTCGGGTCGAGCGACAGCGATCTCGGCAACGGCCCCGTGACCTTCCACCACAACCTGTACGAGAACATCGACTCCCGCACCCCGCTGCTGCGCGGCGCGACCGCCCACATCTACAACAACTACTACCTGCACCTCAACGAGTCCGGCATCAACCCCCGGGCCGGCGGCAAGGCCCGGGTGGACAACAACTACTTCAAGGACTCCAGGGACGTACTCGGGACCTTCTACACCGATCTGATGGGTTCCTGGCAGGTCAACGGCAACATCTTCGACAACGTGACCTGGTCGGCTCCGGGCAGCGAGAACCACCCGGCCGGTCCCAACCCGACGTCCAACACCTCGATCAGTATCCCGTACGCCTACCAGCTCGACGCGGCCAGCTGCGTACCCTCAGTGGTCGCCAACACGGCCGGCGCCAACAAGGGCCTGCGGATCTCGGACGGCAACTGCACACCGCAGTCACCGTCACCGACCGGCCCGTCGCCGACCTCCGGGCCCACCTCGTCGCCCACCTCGGGGCCCACCTCCTCGCCCAGCTCGGGGCCGACCGGTCCGACGCCGACGCCGAGTCAGCCGAGCGGGACCAACCTCAGCATCGGGGCCGGGGCCGACGGCTCCAGCAAGGCGAGCGGGACCAGCTACGGCAACGTGGTCGACGGCAATCTCGGCACGTACTGGTCGCCGACCGGTTCGACCGGCACCATCTCGGTCAAGTGGGACTCGGCGACGACGGTCGGCAGGATCAACATCCGGGAGGCGTCGGGCGCCGTCGGCTACATCAGGTCCTGGCGGGTGGTCAACAACGACACCGGCGCCGTCCTGGCCACGGGCGGCGGAGCCGGCTCGATCAGCTTCGCCCGTACCTCGCTCAAGAAGATCAACTTTGTGATCACCGCCGCGAGCGGCATCCCACGGGTCGCGGAATTCGAGACGTACGCCGGGTGACTTCCAGATCTTGGACGCAAACCGTTCGGAGCGAACGGTTTGCGTCCAAGATCTACCCGCGCACCTGTCAGCGGGGCGCGGGGGGCAGGAGTAGCGCGGTCAGGCGGTCTAGGGCGTAGCGGAAGCGGCGGAAATAGGTGGCCCGGCTCAGGTGCAACCGGTGCGCGATGATCTCGTGGCCGCCGGCGCCGCGCAGGTAGTACTCCGAGAGGATGCGGCCGGCCTCGGCGTCGGCGGGTACCGGTGAATCGGCGAGCGCGCTGACCGCGTCCCGCAGCAGGCCGGCGAGCGCGGGACCCGAACCGGCTCCGGTCCAGGCCACCAGCGGGGAGCGGGCGAGCGCGTCGGGGGAGCGGATGCCGGTCAGCGCGTCGCGTACCGCCCGCGCGGCCGGGGCCGCCGTGCCGCCGCGCTGCATCCGCCGTAGCCAGCCCAGCAGGTTGTCGGACCGGAAGGTGCGGGTCAGCACGGCGTTGGCGCGACCGCACCGGTACAGGTCGTCCCGGGTCTCGCCGAGACGGCGCAGGCCGAACCGGTCGGACAGCTGCTGGTACGGCAACCACGGGGTGGAGACGACCAGCCGCCCCGAGCGCAGCCCCTCGATCAGGATGTCGTGGACCAGTACCGGCTGGAGCCGTTCGGTGCCCGGCCGCATGGCCATCATCCCGACCACCACCCCGCCGTCGGGTGGCAGGTCGGCGGAGTGTTGCTGGAGGAGCTGGTCCAGTACCGGAAGCCCGGGGTCGAGCGGGCTGATGTTGACCATGCCGAGCGGCTCGTCGCCCGGGTCCACCAGGAGCCGGAACCCGTGCGCGGATCCGGACAGCCAGAGCTGCGCCATCCGTTCCGCCCGGGCCCGGGACAATCCCTCGCCGTCCGCCCACCGGCGGATCAACCGCCCGATGTGGTCGGCGTCGGCCGGTTCCGCGTCGCGGACCCGGACGTGCCCGGACGGTTCGGCGAACAGGTCGGCGCGGACCCGGGGCGGGGCCGACAGGTTCAGGATCTGGCTGGCCAGCCGCCCCCGCAGTGGCACCGCCGCGCCGCCCGCGAGCTGAGCCGAACGGTACGCGCTGGTCCGGGCGGCCAGCGCCGTCCGGCTCACCGGGTGCCGCCAGCGGTGCGCCAGGTCGAGCACCGTCCGGTACGGCTCGCTGACGGTCAGGCCGTGTACGTCGGGGCGGACGATGCTCAACTCGCTGAGCCAGTCGAAGGTGCCGGTGGACGCGGCGACCAGCTGACCGAGCAGATCGTTGTCGGCGCCGTCCACGGTGGCCAGCACCGACACGGCGGCCGGTATCCGCCGGGGCACCTCGGTGCGTACCCGACGCAGGATCTCGGCCGCGGCGGCGTGGGCCAGGGCGCCGTCGCTCAGGTCGCCACCGTCGCGGCGGAGCAGCCGGCAGACCGCCGAGGCGATCAGCGGGATCCCGCCGGAGAGCCGGAGTACCCGGGTCAGGTCGGGTTCCCGGCGTACCCCGTACCCGTGTGCCAGTGTCACGAGGTCCGGGCGGGACCACGGTCCCAGCGGGATCTCGGTGACCTCGCTGCCGGCCCATTCCGGGAAGCTGACCAGCGGGCGGCGCCCCGCCACCAACATCGGCCGGGTCGGGCTCTCCCGGCGGAGCCGCCAGGCCGACCGCGCCTGCCGGGCGCCGTCCACCCCGTCCACCAGCGGCACCGCTGGCAGCCCGACGTGCCGTAGCCGGGTCAGGCCGGCCCGCGCCACCGTGCTCTTGCCGGTGCCGAGCGCGCCGACGAGCTGGACCACCGGGGATCCGCCGCCCCGCAGCGCGGTCGCGACCCGCCGGGCGTTCGTCTCCAACATGGACGGTGGGGCGGTCACGCGCCGCAACGTATCGAATTCGCCCGACCATGGCCATCAGTGAGACGGATGTGAGACCTCAGCATCCATGGATCCCGATATTTTCCTGGTGTTCCGCGCATCACCGAGGAGGTAACTCATGTCTCTGGCCCGCAAACTCCGGATCGGCGCACTGCTCACGCTGGCGTCCGGCGCCACCCTGGTCGCACTCGGCGCGCAACCCGCGTCTGCGGCCCCGACCAGCTGCACGTACGGCTGGAACCTGTCGCTGAACCAGGAGAGCGCGACCTGCACCGACCTGGTCCAGGAGAACTGGTACCTGCGGCTGACCTGCGAGCGGCTCGGCGGCGGTCACGTCCTCTACGCCAACGGCTCGCTGGTCTACGGCCCGGGCCGGGGAACCTCAATCGCCCGCTGCCCGAGCAACACCGAAATCGGCGACTCCACCCTGGTCATCCTCTAATCTCTCTTTTGCGTTGATCGAGGCGTTCGGGTCATCGGAAGCGCTTCCCGGTGACCCGAACGCCTCGATCAACGCCGGAGGGTGGGGGCGGGTGTGAGGCGGGGCGCAATCCGATGCCCCCGCCGACCGCGCGTCCAGTATGCGGGATACGGTCGGATGGTGACCGAGCTGCGCCGACCCCGGGTGGGGCACATCCAGTTCCTGAACTGCCTGCCGATCTACTGGGGGCTGATGCGGTCCGGCGCGCTCATCGACGTCGATCTGCACAAGGACACCCCCGAGCGGCTCAGTCAGGCGCTCGTCGACGGCGACCTGGACATCGGCCCGATCTCCCTGGTCGAATACCTCCGCAGCGCCGACGAACTGCTCCTGCTGCCCGACCTGGCGGTCGGCAGCGACGGCCCGGTGCTGTCGGTGAACCTCGTCTCCACCCGCCCGCCGGCGGAGCTGGACGGCGCCAAGGTCGCGCTCGGCTCCACCTCCCGGACGGGGGTGCTGCTCGCCCAGATGCTGCTGGCCGAGCGGTACGGCGTCCATCCCGAGTACTTCCGCTGCCCGCCCGAGCTGAGTCAGATGCTGCTGGAGGCGGACGCGGGCGTGTTGATCGGGGACGTCGCGCTACGGGCCCTGTACGAGGCACCCGACCGGGGACTCACGGTCACCGACCTGGGTCAGGCCTGGCGAGACTGGACCGGGCTGCCGATGGTCTTCGCGGTCTGGGCCGTCCGCCGGGACTTCGCGGCGGCGCACCCGGGCCGGGTCAAGGAGATGCACGAGGCGTTCCTGCGCTCCCGTGACCTGTGCCTCGCCGAACTGGACGAGGTCGCCGAGGCGGGCGCCCGGTGGGAGCCGTTCGACCCGGCCACCCTGGCCAACTACTTCCGTACCCTCGACTTCTCCCTCGGCGACCGGCAGGTGGCCGGGCTGCGGGAGTTCGCCCGGCGGGCGGCGGCCCTCGGCGCGGCGCCAGGGCTCCCCGCCGACGGCCCGGCCTTCTTCGCGGCCTGACGCCGGGGCCGGGAGCAGTGGGTACGGGCGGCGGCCTCTCGACGCTGGCCTGGCTGCTTCTATATGAGCCTCCACGGCCGCCGCCATGATCCTGTGACTGCGTTTGGTGAGGGCTTCCGCAATCTGTCTTCACACACAGCGACCAGTGCTGCACAGCGGCCTGAGTCGTGGTCCAGCAAGGCGCACTTCCAGGTTGAAGTTGCAGCTGAAGCGCTAATCCGTCGTTCCTTCTTTGGCCAGCAAGGTTCGATCTGGAGAATGTCGACCGCGCGGTCGCATGCCTCAATGGCTGGCTTATCGATCTGTGTGTCTAGACTGACCTGATCGAAGCGCCGCCTGAGGAGGATCCGATGGTTGACTTGCTGAACTCGGGTATCAGGCTGCTCGTCCCCCTCATTCTGTTGGCAGGGTTGATATTCGGACTAGCTCGCCTGCGGGGAGTTCTCGGCGGTCTGACGGTATTTGGCTTCGGTCTGCTGCTGCTCACGCAACTCGCGGCCGCCGTCTGGGCCTTTGGTCTTGGTGATTGGCTGGCTCGCGAGCATCCACATTCCTACCCCGGCGTGCAGGAGTGGTTTTTTCGCATTGGTCTCGTGCTTTCTCTGACGGGAGTGTTCTTCCTGGTTCTGGCTGGGGCCGAAGCTGCTCGTCGCGCTGTGCTGAGGTGGCGTGGGAAGGTGGTGTCGCTGGACGAATAGCAGGTGGCTTTTGATTATCGATCATGTGTACAGCTACAGATCTGTGTAATCGTGTCTCGCGACTGGCTGCGGTAGAACTGAGACGCCGTCGTGGGCTGTGGGTTCACACACCGCGACGGCGCCTCACTTGGCGGCGGCGATCAACTGCTTTCCGACGCTCTCGCAGATGTTGGCCCCGTACGTGTAGTCGAGGTTGATCGGATAGCGGGCCATCACGCCCACCGTCCAGCCGTCGCCGATGGCCAGACAGCTCACGTGGTACTCCTGGGCCGCCTGCCGGTCCACCCAGCCGTTCTTGATGGCGATCTGCTTCTGCTCGCTGGTCGGGAACGCCTTGCGGACCCCGAAGTCCCCGGTGCCCCGGACGTGGCGCATCTCGTTCAGCAGGTAGCTGGTCCACTTGGGGCCGGCGGCCCGGCCGTCCGCGATGCAGGCGCCCAGCCGGGTGATGTCCCGGGGGGAGAGCCGGGTGTTGCTCCACAGGTTCTTGTAGCCGCTGCTGTCGGTGAGCTTGCAGGTGTTGATCAACCGGGTGATCGCTGGGGCGCCGCCGATGGCGAGCCAGAGGCTCTGCGCGGCCTCGTTGTCGCTGTCCCGGATCATCGTGCTGACCTGGTCCATCCGGGCCTGGCTCGGGGTGACGCCCTGTTCCGCCGAACGGCGCAGGAAGTCGGCGGCGATCCAGGACTTGATCAGCGATGCCGTGGTGTTGGTCTCGCCGAGGTTCTTCGATCCGTAGATCTTGCCGGTCCGGGTGTCCTGCATGGCCCACGACCACCAGCCGGTGGCGTCGATCCGCACGTTGGCCGGGGCGATGTCCAGCGGCGGCAGCGGCGACGCGGAGTCGCCGTCGGGCCGGCCAGACCGACTGACCGAGTTGTTCCGGGCGGGTCCGGACGGAGCGGAGCTGGCGCTGTTGTCCCCCCAGCGGGCCGCGGTCTTGGAGACGAACGGCGAGCCGGGGATGAACCGCAACCCGGCCAGGACCGCGACCAGCAGCACCACGGCGACGAGTACGAGCCGTAGTGTCGTGCGCTCTCCGGGGCGGCGTCGGTTGCCGCGGTAGTCGCTCATCCGATACTCGCCAACGGCAGCGGTACGTCGAGCGCGGCGCCCGGCTGCGGGGTGACCAGTTGGCTGGTGACGCTGGCGCAGACGCTCGCGCCGTACTGGAGGCTGATCTTGGCCGGGTAGCGCATCATCACCGCGAGCGACCACTTGTCGGTCACGGCGAGGCAGTTCAGGTGCCACAGACGATCCGCGTTGATCTGCGTCCAGCCGTTCTTGATGTGTACCGGACCCTGGCTGGAGATCGACTTCGGCAGGCCGTCGACGATCCCCCAGTGCCCACCGCCGTGCCTCTCGAACTGGTCCTTCGGCGCGGTGGTGCCACGTACCTTGGTCATCTGGGTCAGCACCCACTCGGTCCACTTGGGTCCGGCGGCCTTGCCGCTGGCCACGCAGTCGCCCATCCGCACCGCGTCCCGGGGTGACATCCGGGTGTAGCTCCACCACACCAGATGGCGAGGGTCAGTCGGCGGGATCACCGGCCGGGTCTCGGTGAGCCCGCACGTGCTGACCAGGCGGTTGATCACCGAAGCGTTGCCGCCGCCGGCCCGGTAGAGCCGCTGCGCCGAGTCGTCGTTGCTGTCCCGGATCGCCAACTCGGCGTCCTTCAACAACGATGCCGAGGGCTTCCTGCTGCCGAGCCGGCGGAAGTAGTCCGAGGCCAACCAGATCTTGATCATCGACTCGGTGGAGTTGGTCGCCGTCATGTTGGTCGATCCGGAGATCTTGCCGGTCTGCCGGTCCATGATCGCCCAGGACAGGAACGGGCCCTTGAAGCCGGCCACCGTCACCGGCGCGTACGCCAGGGTGGGCGGTGGCGGAGCGGTGGGTGCCGGAACCTTCGGCTTGGCGTTGCCGGCCAGGCTGATCCCGAGTGGGCTGCCGCCGCCGCTGAACGCCGCGTACGCGGCCGGAACCAGCAGGACACCGCCGAGGACGATCGTCACGATGGCGAGCACCATGATCACGCGAGGGCGCATGAGTGGTGAGACTCCGGGGATAGGGCCCAGGGGGACTGGACGGTTTGGGCTGGACGCTGACCGTCGGTCCGGCGGGGGGATGCGGCCGGTCCGCCGGGTCATCGGTGTCCGGCGCTGCGGTGGCCGGCTGACCGACCCGGGCAATTCTAGGCGCTGAATCGCTGGACACCAGAGTTCGATACCGGTGAGTCGTGACCGATCCGGGGGAAACCACATCAATTGGCACGAAACCCCGAGCTGTTCAGCACTGAATGTGAGCGACGTCTCGACGCTGGATGACCCCGTGACTGCCCGGAACCACCCGGACACCCGGCGTGTCATTCGCGCTATTTGTGTGACAGCGGCCTAGCGGCATCACGTCATGCCTGTAACACTGAACGGGTGTACGGCAACGACTTCCCCCCGCCCGAGGCGGCGCCCTCCGGGGCGCTGCTCGATCAGGTCGAGGCCGCCGAGGCCGAGTTGCGGGCCGCGGCGGACCGCGGCCGGCACGGCGCGGACGATGCCGCCCCGCAGGCGTACTTCGAGTCGGTGATCGCGGCCGACCAGAAGATCGAGCCGCGCGACTGGATGCCCGAGGACTACCGCCGGTCGCTGATCCGGCAGATCGCCCAACACGCGCATTCGGAGATCATCGGGATGCAGCCCGAGGGCAACTGGATCACCCGGGCGCCGTCGCTCAAGCGCAAGGCCATCCTGCTGGCCAAGGTGCAGGACGAGGCCGGGCACGGTCTCTACCTCTACGCCGCCGCCGAGACGCTGGGTGTCGACCGCGCCGAGCTGGTCGACCTGCTGCTGTCCGGCCGGCAGAAGTACAGCTCGATCTTCAACTACCCGACGCTCACCTGGGCCGACGTCGGGGCCATCGGCTGGCTCGTGGACGGCGCCGCGATCGTCAACCAGGTCCCGCTGTGCCGCTGCTCGTACGGCCCGTACGCCCGCGCGATGATCCGGGTCTGCAAGGAGGAGTCGTTCCACCAGCGGCAGGGCTACGAGATCCTGCACACGCTGGCGCACGGCACCGAGGGGCAGCGGGCGATGGCCCAGGACGCGGTGGACCGCTGGTGGTACCCGTCGCTGGCGATGTTCGGCCCGCCGGACGCCGACTCCACCCACTCCGCCCGGTCCATGGCCTGGAAGATCAAGCGGTTCTCCAACGACGAGCTGCGGCAGCGGTTCGTGGACATGTGCGTGCAGCAGGTCGAGCACCTCGGCCTGCGGCTTCCCGACCCGGACCTGCGGTGGAACGAGGAGCGGCAGGCGCACGACTACACCCAGCCGGACTACGACGAGCTGCTGCGGGTGATCTCCGGCGCCGGTCCGTGCAACCGGCAACGGATGGAGCACCGCCGCCGGGCCCACACCGACGGCGCCTGGGTACGGGAAGCCGCCGTCGCGCACGCGACCAAGCGCGCGCAACGGGCCCGGCGAAACGAAGAACAGCGGGACGAGGACCAGCGGAACGAAGAGCAGCGGAAGGAATCGGTCCCGGCGTGAGCGCGAGGAGTGAGCCGGTTTTGCGAGCCCCGCAGTCGCGAACGGAAGAGAGCCCGGCATGAGTGAACAGGCAAGCGGGGGACGGGCCGGCTGGCCGCTCTGGGAGGTCTTCGTGCGGGCTCGGCGCGGGCTGTCACACAGCCACGTCGGCAGCCTGCACGCACCCGACGCGGAGTTGGCCCTGCGCAACGCCCGGGACCTCTACACCCGCCGTCAGGAGGGGGTGTCGATCTGGGTGGTGCCGGCCGCTTCGATCACCGCGTCCAGTCCGGACGAGAAGGACGCCTTCTTCGACCCGGCCGCCGACAAGGTCTACCGGCATCCGACCTTCTACGAGGTCCCGGACGGGGTGGCACACCTGTGACCGCGCCGGACACCGCGACCAGCCCGGACCGGGTCGGCCCGACCGACACCGACGAAGGCGCCGTGGGCGACGCGATCGCCCGGCCGAGCGTGGACTACCTGCTCGGGCTCGGCGACGATGCGCTGATCATGGCGCAGCGGCTCGGTGAGTGGGCGGCCGGCGCGCCCGAGATGGAAGAGGACGTCGCGCTGGCCAACATCGCGTTGGACCAGCTCGGCGCGGCCCGCCTGCTGCTGACGTACGCGGCCGAACTGGAGGGCGCCGGCCGGGACGAGGACGCGCTGGCCTTCCTGCGCGACGACCGGCAGTTCCGCAACTGCCTGCTGGTCGAACTGCCCAACGGGGACTTCGGGCAGACCATCGCGAAGCTGCTGATCCTGTCGGCGTACCAGGTCCCGCTCTACAGGGCGCTGAGCCGGTGCGGCGACGAACGGTTGGCGGCCATCGCGGCCAAGGCCCACAAGGAGTCGGCGTACCACCTGGACCACAGCTCGCTGTGGACGGTCCGGCTCGGCGACGGCACCACCGAGTCGCACCGGCGCATGCAGGCCGCGATCGACGCGGTGTGGCCGTACCGTGGGGAGCTGTTCAGCCCGGACCCGGCGGCGCCGGTCGACCCGGCGACCCTGCGGGCCGAGTTCGACGCCACGGTCGACGCGGTGCTGGCCGAGGCGACCCTCCAGCGCCCCGGGGATGACTGGGCCCCGGCCGGCGGCCGGGACGGCCTGCACACCGAGCACCTGTCGTACCTGCTCGCGGAGATGCAGGTGGTGCACCGCGCCCATCCCGGGGCCCGGTGGTGAGCACGGTGACCTCCGCCACCGCTGGCGAGCGGACGCGGCGGGCCCCGGACCGGGCCTGGACCGTCGCCGCCACGGTGGTCGACCCGGAGATCCGCGCCGTCACCATCGAGGAACTGGGCATCCTGCGGGAGGTGGCCGAGGACCCGGAGACCGGTCGGGTGGTCGTGACCATCACCCCGACCTACACCGGTTGCCCGGCCATGGACGTCATCCGGGCCGACATCCGGGCCGCGCTCGCCGCGGCCGGGTATCCCGACGCGGAGGTACGCACCGACTACGCGCCGGCCTGGAGCACGGACTGGATCTCGGAGGCCGGCCGCGCGAAGCTCGCCGCCGCCGGGATCGCACCGCCCGGCCCGGCCCGGTGGCCCGGCCCGGTGCCGCTGACCCTGGCCACCACCCGCTGCCCGCGCTGCGACTCCCCGGACACCGAGCAACTGAGCCGGTTCGGCTCCACCGCCTGCAAGTCGCTGTGGCGTTGCCGCGCCTGCCGCGAGCCGTTCGACCACCTGAAGGCGCTGTGACTGTCACCATCACCCGGCCGGTGCGCCGCCGGCCGGTCTTCCACCCGCTGCCGGTCGACTCGGTCGACCGGCTCACCGAAGACTCGGTGGCGATCACCTTCGCCGTGCCGGCCGAACTGCGGGAGACCTTCGCGTTCCGGGCCGGCCAGCACCTCACGGTGCGGCTGATCGACCCGGACGGCACCGACGCGCGGCGGTCCTACTCGATCTGTTCGACCCCCGCCGAACTGGCCGAACATGGCCGGCTGCGGATCGGCGTCAAGGAGATCCCCGGCGGGGTCTTCTCCGGGTACGCCTGCGCGGCGCTGCGCGCCGGCGACGCGGTCGAGGTGCTGCCACCGCTGGGCCAGTTCGGCACGGCCTTCGACCCGGCGCGGGTCCGGCACTACGGAGCGGTGGTCGCCGGGTCGGGCGTCACGCCGGTGCTCGCGCTGGTCGCTACCGCGCTGGCCGCCGAACCGGCCAGCAGCTTCACCCTGGTGTACGGCAACCGGTACGCGCGCAGCGTGATGTTCGCCGAGGAACTGGCCGACCTGAAGGACCGGTACCCGGCCCGGCTGCACCTGATCCACGTGCTGTCCCGGGAGCCGGGCGAGTCGCCGCTGCTGTCCGGGCGGGTGGACGCCGACCGGTTGGGCCGGCTGCTGGAGACGGTCGTACCGGCCGACGACATCGACGAGTGGTTCCTGTGCGGGCCGTACGGGATGGTCACCGACGCTCAGGCGGTGCTGGCCGGACGCGGCGTGGCCCGGGAAGCGATCCACACCGAGCTGTTCCACGTCGACGAGCCCCCCGCGCCGCCCCGCCGGGCCGAGGACACCGCGGCCGGCAGCGAGGTCACCATCCTGCTGGACGGCCGGGCGTCGAGCTTCCGGATGACCCGGGACGAGCGGGTGCTGGACGCGGCGCTGAAGGTGCGCGGCGAGCTGCCGTACGCCTGCAAGGGCGGGGTCTGCTCGACCTGCAAGGCCAAGGTCGTCGACGGCGCGGTGACGATGGCCCGCAACTACGCGCTGGAGCCGGACGAGATCGCCGCCGGGTATGTCCTGACCTGTCAGTCCAGCCCGGTCACCGACACCCTCGCCGTCGACTACGACGCGTGACAGTGTAGTACGTGTTGTTCTACAACTGTTCCGGTGGAGCAGGTCGCGGTTCGAGAGCTGAATCAGCACACCAGTCGGGTGCTGGCCCGGGTACGGGCCGGAGAAACGGTTGAGGTGACCGACCGGGGTGAGCCGATCGCCCGGCTCGTACCGGTGGTCCCGGGCGACTCGCTGCTGGACCGGCTGGTGCGGGCGGGCCAGGCCACCGGCCCTACCTCCTCAGGGTCCATTCCGCTTCCTCCGGTGCTGGGCGATCCCGCGCTCGACGTGGCGGCGGCCTTCGCCGAGTCCCGCGACGAGGAGCGTTGGTGATCTATCTCGACTCGGCGGCCATCATCAAGCTGCTCCGCCGCGAGTCCGCCACGGACGAACTGGTCAGTTGGCTCAACTCCCAGCCCGGCAGGTCCCTGTGGCATCGGCCCTGGTCGAAGTGGAGGTGCCCCGCGCGCTGCGCCGGTCGGCGCCGCAGGCGCTGGTTGGAGTGCCAGCCGTACTGTCCCGGCTGTACCGGGTCGAGATCGACAGCGTTGTCCGGACCACCGCGGCGGCCTATTCCGAATCGATGCTGCGCGGCCTCGACGCGATCCATCTCGCCACCGCGCAGATCCTGGCCGGTCAGACGTCCGACTTCGCGGCCTTCGTGACATACGACCGGCGGTTGCTGGACGCGGCGAAGGCCGTCGGGCTTCCGGTGGCAAGCCCCGGAGCTGACTGAACCAGCGGGACGTGTGGGATGGACCGCAGCGGATCCGGGCGACCGGGCCGGCCGGCGAGGACCGACGTAGGCTCGCAGATGTGACGGTGAGCCGGGAGATCGACGACATCCTGCAGCGCGGTGCGGACGGCGGGCGGATCACGCCCGAGGAGGCGCTGCTGCTCTACACCGACGCCCCGTTCCACGGGCTGGGCGAGGCGGCCGACGCGGTGCGCCGGCGGCGCTATCCGGACGGCATCGTCACGTACATCATCGACCGCAACATCAACTACACGAACGTCTGCGTGACGGCGTGCAAGTTCTGTGCCTTCTTCCGGGCGCCGAAGCACCGGGAGGGCTGGACCCACCCGACCGAGGAGATCCTGCGGCGCTGCGCCGAGGCCGTGGACCTCGGCGCCACCCAGGTCATGCTCCAGGGCGGCCACCACCCCGACTACGGCGTCGAGTACTACGAGGAGCTGTTCTCCTCGGTCAAGCGGGCGTACCCGCAGCTCGTCATCCACTCCATCGGCCCGAGCGAGATCCTGCACATGGCGAAGGTCTCCGGGGTGTCGCTGGCGGAGGCGATCACCCGGATCCACACCGCCGGGCTCGACTCGATCGCGGGGGCCGGCGCCGAGATGCTGCCCGAACGGCCCCGCAAGGCGATCGCCCCGCTCAAGGAGTCCGGCGAGCGCTGGTGCGAGGTGATGGCGCTGGCACACAAGCTCGGCGTCGAGTCCACCGCCACGATGATGATGGGCACCGGCGAGACCAACGCCGAGCGGATCGAACACCTGCGGATGATCCGCGACGTGCAGGACCAGGCCGACGCCGGTGGGTACGGCGGGTTCCGGTCCTTCATCCCGTGGACGTACCAGCCGGAGAACAACCACCTCAAGGGCCGCACCCAGGCGACCAGCGTGGAATATCTGCGGCTGATCGCCGTGGCCCGGCTGTTCTTCCCGACGATCCCGCACCTGCAGGCGTCCTGGCTGACCACCGGCAAGGAGGTCGGGCAGCTCGCCCTGCACATGGGGGTGGACGACCTGGGCTCGATCATGCTGGAGGAGAACGTGATCTCCTCGGCCGGTGCCCGGCACCGGTCCAACCTGCACGAGCTGATCGACATGATCCGTTCGGCGGGTCGGATCCCGGCCCAGCGGGACACCCTCTACCGGCACATGCGGGTCCACTGGACCCCGGCCGACGACCCGACCGACGACCGGGTCGTGTCGCACTTCTCCTCGATCGCGCTGCCGGGTGGTGGGGTCGGCCGCCGGCTACCGCTGGTCGAGGCGAACTGACCCGATCTGCTCCCGCCGGACCCGGCGGGCATACGGCGATCGGTCCGGGTGACCTGCCTGGCCGCCGTGCGGCGATCGGGCGGGTGAGCTGCCCTGCCGCCGTGCGGCGATCGGGCGGGTGAGCTGCCCGGCCGCCGTGCGGAATGCCGCGGGTGAGCGCCGACACTGACCGATTGGGGCACGGGATGGGCCGGAATCGGTAACGATCCGGCGCGGATGCTGGCAGCCTGGCTCCGCGGTGGCTAACGTGCGGCGCGCGTACCTGTTTCGGCAGCTGACGCCAGCCGCGACAAACGGTGAGACCAGGCGCGTCCTCCATCGGCCCGCGGGGCCGTCCATATAGAGCCGACGGGCGGGATGGGTGACCATCCCGCCCGCGGTGCGTCTCGGGCCGGTGTCCGGGGACCGGTGCCGGCGACCCGTCGACCGGATCCGGTGTCGCCGGGGGTGCCCACCAGCCGTTCGGTGGAGATCGCCTCGACGGAGCGGCGTAAACCGGGTGTTGGCGTATGTCGGGGCTGGTCCCCGTGGCTGCCCTCCGATACGGTGCGGTGCGCTTCCCCTTCAGCCCGCCCATCCCCGAGGGATCGATGACAATCCGTAGTTCCTCGCGCCCGGCCCAGCTCGCCGCGGCGGCCCTGCTCGCGACCGGTGCGCTGGCGGTGCTCGGCACCCCGGCGTACGCCTCCGACCAGGCCGATCTCGCGCTGGTGCCGTCCAGCACCCAGATCGCCAAGAGCAAGGAAACGGCGGTCATCAAGCCGTTCAAGGTCACCGTCGTCAACCAGGGCCCGTCGACCGCGAAGGACGTCACGGTCACCATCGACTACCGGCAGCTCGACACCCGGCGGGTCGCCTGGCTGCCGCTGGACGACTGCGCGCAGAAGTCGCGCAAGATCTACGTCTGCCGCCTCGGGCAGCTTCCGCTGGCCGACGGCCAGGATGACATCCCGGCCGGCGCCCGGACCGAGTTCGGGCTGCCGATCTGGAGCGTCGGCCCCAAGGGCGACGCCGCGACGTTCAGCGTCTCCGTCACGTCGGCCACCGCCGACCCGGCGACCGCGGACAACACGGTCGAGGTGCCGGTGCGGGTGGTCGGACGTGGGTACGACCTCACGACCTGGGCCAATGACGTACACGTGCCGGTGGCCGCCGGGAGCGCGGCCCCGGGACCGGTGCCGCTGGAATGGCTCGTCTACAACGCCGGCAGCAGGCGCGCGGTCGGTCTCACGTACGTGCTGAATCTGCCGGCGGGCGCGCACTTCGCGGCGGTGCCAGACCGGTGTACGAAGCAGCCAGGCGTCCTGGACGTCTACTACTGCACGGCTCCCGGCCAGGCGCTGCGGCCCGGTGAGGTGTACACCGCACCGGTGACCGTGACCGTCGATCCGGGCACCACTGTCAAGCTGCCCGACCCGGGCCAGGTCGCCGCCGAGGCGATGGACGACGTCGCGGACGCCACGCCACTCGCCGCCGGTCAGCGGCACGGCAAGCAGGCCACTCCGGAACAGCGACGACAGCTCACGGACGTCGACGACGCCGACAACATCGCCAACTTCGACATCTTCGGTGAACTGGTCACCGCGTCGCCCTCTCCCTCGGACAGCTCCTCGCCCGGCCCGTCGGGCGATCCCTCGCCGGCACCGTCGGGCGGTACCGCGCCGGGTGCCGGAGGCGGGCTGCCGGTGACGGGCGTACAGGTCGGCCTCATCGTGGGCCTGGGCGTCGTCGTGCTCGGCCTGGGTGCCCTGCTGTTCGTGCTGTCGCGCCGCCGCAGGGTCGTGCTGGTGTCGCCGGACGACGAGCGCCCGCAGGGCTGAGCAGGGCAGGCTGACGCGGCCGGGGTTCGTATCGGCTGGGCTGTTCGCGCCAGCCGGGCCGTTTCGCGTGGACGCCTTCGTGTTGCGCGCCGACGAACGACCCGCCGCGCTGGCGGCAGCCCGGCTGTCCGTAGCGGATCAGCAGGGTCCGATGGGCGCCAGCGGCTCCCGGCGGCCAGTTGCCCGTTGCGGTCCGGTGCCGGCGATTCCGGCGACGGCGATCCGGCTGCTGGCGGTCCGGTGCCGCGGTCCGGTCCTGTCGGTCCGTTGCCGGCGGTCCGTTGCCGGCGGTCCGGTTGCTGGCCGGTCCGGTCCCGGGCGCTCTGGCTGCCGTAGGGCGCGGTGGATTGGGCGTGGATGTTAAGCGGGGGCCCTTGCTATACCGAAAGCGATAAGCGGGGGCCCTTCCTTTCGACCAGGTCGGTGGCTGGCAGAGTGGGGAGCCGTGAAGCGTGCATCCGCCGGGGCGCGGGCCAGCCTGGACAAACAGCCGCACGAGGTCGCCGCGATGTTCGACGGCGTCGCCTCGCGGTACGACCTGACCAACACCGTCATGACGGCCGGCCGGGACCGGGCCTGGCGCCGGGCCACCCGGGCGGCGCTGGGCCTGCGTCCCGGCGAACTGGTCCTCGACGTGGGCGCCGGGACCGGCGTGTCCACCGCCGAGCTGGCCCGGTCCGGGGCGTACGTCGTGGGTGCCGACCTGTCGCTCGGGATGTTGGCGGCCGGCAAACGAGTCCGGCCCGGCGTACCGCTGCTGGCCGGCGACGCGCTGCGGCTGCCGTTCCCGGATGCCACCTTCGACGCGGTGACCATCTCCTTCGCGTTGCGCAACGTGGTGGACACCGGGGCGGCGTTGCGGGAGTTCGCCCGGGTCACCCGGCCGGGCGGCCGGCTGGTGGTGTGCGAGTTGAGTCATCCGGTCAACCCGGTCTTCCGGACCGCGTACCTGTCGTACCTGATGCGCTGGTTGCCGACCGCGGCCGGGATCGTGTCGAGCAATCCGGACGCCTACGTGTACCTGATCGAGTCGATCCGGGCCTGGCCGGATCAGGCGTCGCTGGCCGCCCGCATCCAGGCCGCCGGCTGGGGCCAGGTGGCGTGGCGGAACCTCACCGGCGGACTCGCCGCCCTACACCGCGCCACCCGCCACTGACCCGCCACCCACCCGCCTCCACCCACCCACCCACCCCGCTGTCCCACCCCCCGGCCCCAGGCCCACCCACCCCGCCCATCCCGCCGGGCCCTCCGGGCCCGCCGGGCCAACCCACCCCGCCAATCCCGCCGGGCCCGCCTGTCCCGCCGGGCCCGCCCAAAACGAGATCTTGGAATTCCACTACCCCCAGCGCGGTAGTGGGATTCCAAGATCTCGTTCGGGGGTGGGATGAGTTGGATCGGGGTGTGCCTTTGCTGGGTGGTTTTGGCGATTTTGGTGGTTTACCCACGTAGGCTGCCGGCATGACGGAGTCGGATCGGGTGGACGGTCAGCCGTCCGCCGGGAACGACGCGGCGGATCTGGCCGCGCAGCTGCGGGACCTCGCCGGCTCCGATCCGGACGCGGTGCAGCAGGTGGTGGCCGAGGTGCTCGCCGCGCTCGACCGGGCCAGTGGAGGCGCGTTGCGCGACCAGCTACCCGGCGCGCTGAACCGGCCCAGCGGACCCCCCGAGCCGGGCTGACGGCGCGCTGATCCGGCCCAGCGGACCCCCCGAGCCGGGCTGACGGCCCGCCGAGCCGGCCCAGCGGGCCCCCCGAGCCGGACACGGACCCGCCGAGCCGGGCTGGCGGACCCCGAGCCGGCCCAGCGGACCCGCCGAGCCGGGCTGGCGGACCCCGAGCCGGCCCAGCGGACCCGCCGAGCCGGGCTGACGGACCCCCGAGCCGGACTGACGGACCTGCCGAGCCAGTCTGGCGGATCCGCAGAGCCGGGTTGGCGGATCCGCCGGAGCCGGGCTGGCTGACTCGCCGGAACCAGTCCGAAGCGGGTTGATCGATCCGCCCAACGGGGCTGACGGACCGTCGGAACCGGGCTGACGACGGCGTACCCGCTGGTGTTCCCGCCTGGTTAGGTACACCTAACCTGGCGGCTGGGTAGTGCCGGTCATAGACTCCTCCCCGAACGAGCTTGTGAAGCATTTCACGAGCACTGGAGGGAGGCGCAGATGACCGCCGTCGAGAATGACGCCGACGTGATCGTCGTGGGCGCCGGCCCCGGTGGCTCGACCACCGCCTACCACCTGGCCCGGCACGGACTGCGGGTGCTGCTGCTGGAGAAGACCGAGTTCCCCCGGGAGAAGGTCTGCGGCGACGGGTTGACCCCGCGCGCGGTCAAGCAGCTGATCAAGATGGGTGTCTTCGGTAGCGCCGAGGCGGGCACCGACCAGCGGGGTGCGGCCGCGGCCGAGGCCGGCTGGTTGGTGAACAAGGGCCTGCGGGTCATCGGCGGTGGCATGCGGCTGGAGCTGGACTGGCCGGAGCTGGCCAGCTTCCCCAACTACGGCCTGGTCCGGACGCGGCTCGACTTCGACGACCTGTTGGCCCGGCAGGCGGTGAAGGCCGGCGCGGTGCTGCGGACCGGCATGAACGTGATCGGTCCGGTGCTCGACGACGCGGGCCGGACGGTGGGGGTGTCCGCCGAACACGGCCCGGACAAGGCGCCGGTGAGCTTCCGCGCACCGCTCGTGGTGGCCGCTGACGGCGTCTCGGGGCGGTTCCCGCTGGCACTCGGGCTGGCCAAGCGGGAGGACCGGCCGATCGGCGTCGCGGTCCGCCGGTACTACCGGTCGCCGGCCCGGCACCGGGACGACTACCTGGAGTCCTGGTTGGAGCTGCGCAGCCGGGACAGCGGGGACAAGCTGCTGCCCGGGTACGGCTGGATCTTCGGCATGGGTGACGGCAGGGTGAACGTGGGCCTCGGCGTGCTCAACTCCTCCACCGCCTTCGGCCGGACCAACTACCGCCGGCTGCTGACTGACTGGTTGGCCAACACGCCGCCGGAGTGGGGGATGACCGACGAGGCCAACGCCGACGGTCCGATCCTGGGCGCGGCGTTGCCGATGGGCTTCAACCGGGTGCCGCACTACACCCGGGGAGTGCTGCTGGTCGGCGACTCCGGCGGGATGGTGAACCCCTTCAACGGCGAGGGCATCGCGTACGCCATGGAGTCCGGCGAACTGGCCGCCGAGGTGATCGTGCAGGCGTTGGCCCGGCCCGCCGGTGCCGAGCGGGAACGTGCGCTGCACGGCTACCCGGCGGCGCTCAAGGACCGGTACGGCGGCTACTACCGGATCGGCGGCATCTTCGTGAAGCTGATCGGCCGGCCGGAGATCATGCGGATCGCGACCCGGCACGGAATGCCGCACCCGATGCTGATGCGTTTCGTGCTGAAGCTGATGGCCAACCTGACCGACCCGCGCGACGGGGACGCGATGGATCGGATCATCAACGCGATGACGAAGGTGGCGCCCGCCGTGTGAGCGCGCGTCGCGGGACGGTCGGACCCCCGGGTGTGAACCGCCGCATGAGCTGTGCCTAGTGTGACATTCATCAACCGCCGAGGGCAGGGAAGGAAGAGCAGGAGAAACGATGTCGCTCTCGCCTTACGTACCGATCATCGGGCTGTTCGCCATAGCTGCGGCGTTCGCGCTGTTCTCCGTGGCCTCGGCCCGGATCGCCGGCCCCCGGCGTTACAACCGGGCGAAGCTCGACGCCTACGAGTGCGGGATCGAGCCGAGCCCGCAGCCGATCGGCGGTGGCCGATTCCCGGTCAAGTTCTACCTGACGGCGATGCTCTTCATCGTCTTCGATATCGAGATCATCTTCCTCTATCCCTGGGCGGTCTCCTTCGACCTGCTGGGCGCCTTCGGGTTCGTGGAGATGGTCCTGTTCATCGTCACGGTCTTCATCGCGTACGCCTACGTGTGGCGACGCGGTGGCCTGGACTGGGACTGAGGGAGGGCTCGAACAATGGGCATCGAGGAGAAGCTCCCGGCCGGCATCCTGCTCACCAGTGTGGAGAAGCTGGTCAACTGGTCCCGTAAGTCGTCGGTGTGGGGGGCCACCTTCGGCCTCGCCTGCTGCGCCATCGAGATGATGGCCGCCGGTGGGCCGCACTACGACATGGGCCGCTGGGGCATGGAGGTCTTCCGCGCCTCGCCCCGGCAGGCGGACCTGATGATCGTGGCCGGCCGGGTGAGCCAGAAGATGGCCCCGGTGCTGCGTCAGATCTACGACCAGATGGCCGAGCCGCGCTGGGTGCTGTCGATGGGTGTCTGCGCCAGCAGCGGCGGGATGTTCAACAACTACGCGATCGTCCAGGGCGTCGACCACGTCGTACCGGTGGACATGTACCTGCCGGGTTGCCCGCCGCGGCCGGAGATGCTGATCGACGCGATCCTCAAGCTGCGGGAAAAGATCATGCACGAGCCGCTCGGTCCGGGCGGCCGCAAGATGCACGAGGCCCGTCAGGAACGCGGTGACGTGCCGGTCGTCCCGTACGGCTCGATGCCGTCGTCCTACCGCAGCGACAAGGCCCGGCGGGCCGAGTGGACCCGCGCGGTCCGCGAGGGTCGCGAGGAGCAGCTGCGGATCGAGAACTGGATGAAGGCGCAGAACCACCTCCACGAAGGGGCTGTGAAGTGAGCACGCCCAACGGCCAGTCCGGCGGCGTACCCGCGCAGGTGCCGCCCGTCGGCGCCAGCACCGGGGCCCCGGCCGAGTACCCGCCGGCGAGCAGGGCACAGCGTGGCCTGTTCGGTGTACACGGCACCGGCGACACCTCCGGGTTCGGCGGCCTGGTCCGGCCGCGTACCGAGGTGACCGGCAGCCCGCGCCCGTACGGCGGTTACTTCGACGAGGTCACCGACGCGCTGGAGGAGGCGTACCCCGGGTTCGCCGACGCGATCGAGAAGGTCATCGTCGACCGGGGCGAGCTGACCCTGCACATCCGGCCCGAGCGGATCGCCGAGGTCTGCCGGATCATGCGGGACGACGCGGCGCTGCGGTTCGAGCTGTGCTCCTCGGTGTCCGGAGCGGACTACCTGGGTGCGGACGAGCGGCGGTTGCACGTCGTCTACCAGCTCACCTCGATGACCTACCGGCGGCGGGTCCGGCTGGAGGCAGCCGTGTCGGCCGAGAACCCGCACCTGCCCAGCGTCACCGAGATCTACCCGACCGCCGACTGGCAGGAGCGGGAGACGTACGACATGTTCGGCGTCGTCTTCGACGGCCACCCCAACCTGACCCGGATCCTCATGCCGGACGACTGGGAGGGGCACCCGCAGCGCAAGGACTACCCGCTGGGCGGCGTGCCGGTGGAGTACAAGGGCGCCGAGATTCCTCCGCCGGATGCCCGAAGGAGCTACCAGTGACTTCTACCCCTGGCTACGCGACCGAGCGGGAGACCGACGAGGGCAAGGTCTTCACCGTCACCGGCGGCGACTGGGACACGGTCGTCGAGGGTACGGACCCGATCGCCGACGAGCGGATCATCGTCAACATGGGTCCGCAGCACCCGTCCACGCACGGCGTGCTGCGGCTCATCCTCGAACTCGAGGGCGAGACGGTCCGCGAGGCGCGGTCGGTGATCGGCTACCTGCACACCGGAATCGAGAAGAACCTCGAGTACCGCAACTGGGTGCAGGGCAGCACGTTCGTCACCCGGATGGACTACCTGGCACCGATCTTCAACGAGACCGCGTACAGCCTCGCGGTGGAGAAGCTGCTCGGGATCACCGACGACATCACCGACCGGGCGACGACGATCCGGGTGCTGATGATGGAGCTGAACCGGATCTCGTCGCACCTGGTCTGGCTGGCCACCACGGGCATGGAGCTCGGGGCCATCTCGATCATGCTGTACGGCTTCCGTGAGCGCGAACACATCCTGGACATCTTCGAGACGATCACCGGGCTGCGGATGAACCACGCGTACGTCCGGCCCGGCGGCGTCGCGCAGGACGTACCGGACGAGGCGATCGTCAAGATCCGCGAGTTCCTGAAGATGATGCCCAAGCGGCTCAAGGAGTACGAGGACCTGCTCTCCGGCCAGCCGATCTGGATCGAGCGGACCAGGAACGTGGCCGTGCTGGACGTGACCGGCTGTCTGGCGCTGGGCGTGACCGGGCCGGTGCTGCGGTCGGCGGGTCTGCCGTGGGACCTGCGCAAGACCATGCCGTACTGCGGTTACGAGAACTACGAGTTCGACGTGCCGACGCACCCCGACGGCGATGTCTGGGGCCGGTACCAGGTCCGGCTCGCCGAGATCCGGGAGTCGCTGAAGCTCGTCGAGCAGGCGCTGGACCGGCTCAAGCCGGGCCCGGTGATGGTCGCCGACCGGAAGATCGCCTGGCCGGCGCAGCTGGCCATCGGGCTCGACGGGATGGGCAACTCCCTGGAGCACGTGGCGAAGATCATGGGTCAGTCGATGGAGTCGCTGATCCACCACTTCAAGCTGGTCACCGAGGGCTTCCGGGTGCCGCCGGGCCAGGTGTACGTGGGCATCGAGTCGCCCCGCGGCGAGCTGGGCGTACACGCGGTCTCCGACGGTGGGACCCGGCCGTACCGGGTGCACTACCGCGAACCGAGCTTCGTCAACCTCCAGGCGATCCCGGCGATGGCCGAGGGTGGCCTGATCGCCGACGTGATCGCCGGCGGCGCTTCGTTGGACCCGGTGATGGGTGGGTGTGACCGGTGAGCGCGAGGAGTGAGCTTGCGGGTCCCAGCCGCGAGCGCGAGGAGCGAGCGCAGCGAGCCCCGCAGTCGCGAGCAACAGCCTGTGCAGTCGCGAACGGAAGGTGGCTCCGATGACGGATGTACGTCAGGACGTGGTGACCGCGACGGTGCTGCGGGACCGGCTCGGTGACCGGGCCCGGGAGATCGTGGCCCGCTACCCGGCCGACCGGTCCCGGTCCGCGCTGCTGCCGTTGCTGCACCTCGTGCAGGCGGAGGAGGGGTACGTCTCCCCGGCCGGGGTGGAGTTCTGCGCCGAGGTGCTCGGGCTGAACAAGGCTCAGGTCGGCGCGGTGGCCACCTTCTACACCATGTACAAGCGGCGGCCCACCGGTGACTGGCTGGTCAGCGTGTGCACCAACACGATGTGCAACGTGCTCGGCGGGCAGGAGGTCTACGACACCCTGACCGAGCTGCTGGGCGTCGGGCACGACGAGACCACGGCCGACGGAAGCATCACGCTGGAGCACGCCGAGTGCCTGGCGGCCTGCGACTACGGCCCGGTGATGACCGTCAACTACGAGTTCTTCGACCGGGTGGACCGGGACACCGCGGTGTCCGTGGTCGAGGAGTTGCGGGCCGGCGGGCGACCCACCCCGACCCGGGGCGCCCGGCTGTGCACGCTCAAGGAAATGGCGGTGCAGCTGGCCGGCTTCTCCGACGACCGCGACGGAGCGGTGGCCGACGGCCGGACCGGCGAGCCCTCCCTGCGCGGGCTGCGGCTCGCCCAGGAGCACGGCATCTCGGTGTCGAACTTCGACCCGGACACTCCGATCCGGCGCAAGGCGGACGCCGAGCAGGCCAAGCCGGCGGCCCAGGCCAAGCCGGCCGAGAAGAAGGCCGAGGAGGCGGGTAGGGCCGCCAACAGGCCGGCCGGGGACGCCAAGCCCGCCGGCGAGGGCACCGGTGCCCAGGAGCGGAACCTCGCGGAGGCCGGCGACAAGGAGGCCGACAAGTGACCACCCCTCGACGGGAGACGCTGGCCAAGCTGACCCCGGTGCTCACCAAGCGCTGGCTGTCGCCGGACGCCTGGTCGATCGACACCTATCAGCAGCTCGACGGGTACGCGGCGCTGCGCAAGGCGCTCGGGGCCCACCCGGACGACCTGATCCAGCTCGTCAAGGACTCCGGCCTGCGCGGCCGGGGTGGCGCCGGCTTCCCGACCGGTCTCAAGTGGGGTTTCATCCCGCAGGGTGACAACAAGCCGCACTACCTCGTGGTCAACGCCGACGAGGGCGAGCCGGGCACCTGCAAGGACCTGCCGCTGATGACGCACGACCCGCACTCGCTGATCGAGGGCGTGATCATCGCATCGTACGCGATCCGGGCCAGTCGGGCGTACATCTACATCCGGGGCGAGGCAGTCAACGCCGCGCGCCGGCTGCGCAACGCGGTGGACGAGGCGTACGCGGCGGGTTTCCTCGGCAAGGACATCCTGAAGTCGGGCTTCGACCTCGACGTGGTGGTGCACAGCGGCGCCGGCGCGTACATCTGTGGCGAGGAGACCGCGCTGCTCGACTCGCTGGAGGGTTTCCGCGGCCAGCCCCGGCTGCGTCCGCCGTTCCCGGCCACCCACGGCCTGTACGCCTGCCCGACCGTGGTCAACAACGTCGGGACCATCGCCAGCGTGCCGTATATCGTGCTGGGCGGCGCCGACTGGTGGAAGACCATGGGTACGGAGAAGTCGTCCGGCCCGATGATCTACTCGCTCTCCGGTCGGATCGCCAACCCGGGCCAGTACGAGTGCTCGCTGGGCATCACGCTGCGGGAGCTGATCGAGCTGGCCGGCGGGATGCAGCCCGGCCACAACCTGCGGTTCTGGACCCCGGGCGGCTCGTCGACCCCGCTGCTCACCGCGGAGCACCTGGACGTGCCGCTGGACTTCGAGGGGGTGGCCGCGGCCGGCTCGATCCTCGGTACGACGGCCACGCAGATCTTCTCCGACCAGGACTGCCCGGTCTACGCGACCTACCGGTGGCTGGAGTTCTACCACCACGAGTCGTGCGGCAAGTGCACCCCGTGCCGGGAGGGCAACTACTGGATGGTCCGGGTCTACCGCCGGATCCTGTCCGGGCAGGGCACCCCCGAGGACCTGGACACCCTGCTGGACACCTGCGACAACATCCTCGGCCGGTCGTTCTGCGGCCTGGGTGACGGCGCGACCAGCCCGGTGACCTCGTCGCTGAAGTACTTCAAGCAGGACTACGTCGACTACATCGAGGGCCGGACCGCCCCGAAGCTGTCCGAGAAGGCCCTGGCAGGGGCGCACTGATATGACAGACCTGGCCAAGAAGACCGACACGGTCACGCTGACCATCGACGGCGTCGAGGTCACCGCGCCCAAGGGTGCCCTGCTGATCCGGGTGGCCGAGGAAATGGGGATCGCGATCCCGCGGTTCTGCGACCACCCCCTGCTGGCGCCGGCCGGCGCCTGCCGGCAGTGCCTGGTCGAGGTGGAGGGGCAGCGCAAGCCGGTCGCATCGTGCACCCAGACCGTCGCCGAGGGCATGGTGGTGAAGACCCAGCTCACCTCGGCGGTCGCCGAGAAGGCGCAGGCCGGGATCATGGAGCTGCTGCTGGTCAACCACCCGCTCGACTGCCCCATGTGCGACAAGGGCGGCGAGTGTCCGCTGCAGAACCAGGCGATGTCGACGGGCCGGACGGACTCCCGGTTCCACGAGCACAAGCGGGAGTACCCGAAGCCGCTGCCGATCTCCACCCAGGTCCTGCTGGACCGGGAGCGGTGCGTGCTGTGCCAGCGCTGCACCCGGTTCTCCGAGGAGATCGCCGGTGACAAGTTCATCGACCTGATGGGCCGGTCCAGCGCCGAAGAGATCAACATCTACCGGGACGAGGCGTACGGCGTGGACGACGCCGACGACGCCGAGGTGGTCCCGTTCAACTCCTACTTCTCCGGAAACACGGTGCAGATCTGCCCGGTGGGCGCGCTCACCGGCAGCCAGTACCGGTTCCGGGCCCGCCCCTTCGACCTGGTCTCCACGCCCAGCGTCTGCGAGCACTGCTCGGCCGGCTGCGACATGCGGACCGACTGGCGGCGCGGCAAGGTGCTGCGGCGGCTGGCCGGCGACGACCCGGCGGTGAACGAGGAGTGGAACTGCGACAAGGGTCGGTGGGGTTTCCGCTACGCCACCGCCGCCGAGCGGATCAACACTCCGATGGTCCGCGACGAGCGCACCGGTGAGCTGCGCGAGGCCTCCTGGAGTGAGGCGCTCGCGGTGGCCGCCGAGGGACTGCGGGCGGCCCGGGACGGCAACCGGGGCATCGGGGTGCTCACCGGTGGCCGGCTCACGGTCGAGGACGCCTACGCGTACGCGAAGTTCGCCCGGGTGGCCCTGGGCACCAACGACATCGACTTCCGGGCCCGGCCGACCGGACCCAGCGGCGGTGACGTCGGCGGCGAGGAGGCCGACTTCCTGGCCGCCGCGGTCGCCGGCCGGACCGAGGTGACGTACGCCGACGTGGAGAACGCGCCGGCCGTCGTGCTGGTCGGGCTGGAGCCCGAGGAGGAGTGCCCGATCCTCTTCCTCCGGCTGCGCAAGGCCCACCAGAAGAACGGTCTCAAGGTCTTCGCCATCGCGCCGTACGCGAGCCGGGGCCTGGAGAAGCTCGGCGGCAAGATCGCCCGGGTGGTTCCGGGTGAGGAGGCCGGCGTGCTGGCCGACCACCCGACGGTGGCCGAGGCGCTCAGCGCCGAGGGCGCGATCCTGCTGGTCGGGGAGCGGCTGGCGACCGTGCCGGGTGGGCTCTCCGCCGCCGCGGCGGCGGCCGAGCGGACCGGCGCGAAGCTCGCCTGGGTGCCGCGCCGGGCCGGTGACCGGGGCGCGGTGGACGCGGGCTGCCTGCCCAACCTGCTGCCCGGCGGCCGGCTGGTGGCCGACCCGGCGGCGCGGGGGGAACTGGGCCAGGCCTGGGACGTCGCGCCCGGGGTCATCCCGAGCCAGCCCGGCCGGGACACCGACCAGATCATCGCCGCGGCCGCCAACGGTCAACTCGGGGCGCTGGTGGTGGCCGGGGTCGACCCGGGCGACCTGGCCGACCCGCGCGCCGCCGAGCAGGCATTGGACGCCGTGCCGTTCCTGGTGAGCCTGGAACTTCGGTCGGGTCCGGTGACCCGTCGCGCCGACGTGGTGCTGCCGGTCGCCCCGGTGGTGGAGAAGCCCGGCAGCTTCCTGGACTGGGAGGGCCGGCTGCGCACCTTCGAGGCGGTGCTCAACACCACGGCCATGACCGACGGCCGGGTGCTGGACGCGCTGGCCGCCCAGCTCGGCGTCCGGCTCGGCACCGACAGCGTCAACGGGATCCGGCGGGAGCTGGGCGGGTTGCCGTCGACCCGCGTCGGGCGGGCGCTGGCCCCGAACATCGGCCCGACCGAGCCGTACCGGCCCGGTGCCGGTGAGGCCGTGCTGGCCACCTGGCACCAGCTGATCGACTCCGGCACCCTCACCGAGGGCGACCCGTACCTGGGCGGCACGGCCCGGCCGCCGGTGGTCCGGCTGGCCAAGGCGACCGCCGAGCAGATCGGGGTGGCCGAGGGCGACGCGGTGACGGTCGGCACCGGCCGGGGCGCCATCACGCTGCCGGCGGCCCTCACGGACATGCCGGCCGGGGTGGTCTGGCTGCCCACGAACTCGCCCGGCTCGTCCGTCCGGCGGGCCCTGGGGGTCACGTCGGGAGCCGTGGTGCGGATCTCCGCCGGGAACCGTTCCGCCGAGGCGGCCGGCGACCACGCGACGGTCGCGGCCGACGCGGCCCACCGGCCGGGACCGCTGCTCAACACCGGGAGTGCGCAATGACGTTCTATCTCGCGCAGGATCCGACACTGCAGGACTTCGGGCACGACACCTGGTGGCTCGTTCTCGCCAAGGTGGTGCTGGCGTTCGTGTTCGCCGTGCTGGCGACGCTGCTCGGTGTCTGGTTCGAGCGTCGGGTCGTCGGCTTCATGCAGGTGCGGCCGGGGCCCAACCAGGTGGGTCCGTTCGGCCTGCTGCAGACCCTCGCCGACGGTCTGAAGATGGCCTTCAAGGAGGACATCCTCCCGACGAAGGCCGACAAGGTCGTCTACTTCTTCGCGCCGACGATCTCGGTGATCTGCTCGGTCACCGCGCTGTCCGTGGTGCCGTTCGGCCCGATGGTCAGCGTCTTCGGTCACCACACGCCGTTGCAGGTCACCGACGTGCAGGTGGCGGTGCTGGTGCTGCTGGCCTGTTCGTCGATGGGCATCTACGGCATCGTGCTCGGCGGCTGGGCCTCCGGATCCACGTACCCGCTGCTCGGTGGTCTGCGCTCCAGCGCCCAGATGATCTCGTACGAGGTCGCCATGGGGCTGTCCATCGTGGCCGTCTTCATGACCGCGGGCACGATGTCGACGAGCGGCATCGTGGCCGCCCAGGGCGACGGCACCCGGTTCACGCTGTTCGGCCAGAGCCTTCCGGCCCCCGGCTGGTACGCGGTGCTGCTGCTGCCCAGCTTCGTCATCTTCTTCATCTCGACCGTCGGTGAGACCAACCGGGCGCCGTTCGACCTGCCGGAGGCGGAGTCGGAGCTGGTGGCCGGCTTCATGACGGAGTACAGCTCGCTGAAGTTCGCGCTGTTCATGCTCTCCGAGTACGTCTCGATGGTGACCATGTCGGCGGTCACCACGACGCTGTTCCTCGGCGGCTGGCGGGCGCCGTGGCCGATCAGCCAGTGGTCCGGCGCGAACTCCGGCTGGTGGCCGCTGCTGTGGTTCTTCGGCAAGGTGCTGCTGCTGGTCTTCGTCTTCGTCTGGCTGCGCGGTACGCTGCCGCGGCTGCGCTACGACCAGTTCATGCGGCTCGGCTGGAAGGTACTGCTGCCCATCAACCTGGTCTGGATCCTGGCGCTGGCCGGAATCCGGGTGACCAGCGACTGGCAGCGCACCGACCGGCTGATCGCGATCGGGATCCCGGTGGCGGTCGTCCTGTTGATCGTCTTCCTCTGGCCCGGCCGGGGGTCGACGCCGACGCCGACCCCGCAGGAGCGGGTGCAGCGCCGCCCGGAGGGCAGCTTCCCGGTGCCCCCGATGGACCTGCAGGTGCCGCCGAGTCCCCGGACCCGGCGGGCCGTGGCGGAACGGCAACCCGCCAACGTCGGCGTCGACACCAAGGAGGTGTGACATGGGTGCGATCACTGGCACGTTCAAGGGCTTCGGCGTCACTTTCTCGCACATGTTCCGCAAGATCGTGACCACCGACTACCCGTTCAAGCCCCCGGTGTCGGCCCCCCGCTACCACGGGCGGCACATCCTCAACCGGCACCCCGACGGGCTGGAGAAGTGCATCGGGTGCGAGCTGTGCGCCTGGGCCTGCCCGGCCGACGCGATCTACGTCGAGGGCGGCGACAACACCGACGAACAGCGCTTCTCGCCCGGTGAGCGGTACGCCAGCGTCTACCAGATCAACTACGCCCGGTGCATCTTCTGCGGGCTGTGCATCGAGGCGTGCCCGACCCGGTCGCTCACCATGAGCAACGAGTACGAGCTGGCCCGGGACAACCGGCGGGACCTGATCTTCACCAAGGAGCAGCTGCTGGCGCCGCTGCTGCCGGGCATGGAGCAGCCGCCGCACCCGATGCGGCTGGGCGACAGCGAGAAGGACTACTACGTCGGCGCGCTCGGCAACCCGGGCACCTCGATCGGGGCCGAGCACTCGCCGATGGGCCCCGGCCGGTACGCCGTGGACGAGCACCCGGGGGTGACCTTCCCGGGTGCCGAGCAGGCGGCCCAGCGGTCCACCCGGACCCCACAGGGCGCCGAGCAGTCGGTCGGGGCGCCCGGCGGCTCCGGAAGTGACGAGGGAGAACGGGCATGACCACGCAGACGGTGCTCGCCGCGGCGAGTGGGGTCTCCGGGGGAGAGCAGGTCACCTTCTGGATCCTGGCGCCGCTCGCGCTGATCGGCGCGGTCGGCATGGTGGCCGCGCGCAACGCCGTCCACTCGGCGCTCTGGCTGGTGCTCACCATGCTCTGCCTGGGCGTCTTCTACGTGCTCCAGGCGGGCCCGTTCATCGGCATGGTGCAGATCATCGTCTACACCGGCGCGATCATGATGCTCTTCCTGTTCGTGCTGATGCTGGTCGGTCGGGACGCCTCCGACTCGCTGATCGAGACCCTGCGCGGGCAGCGGATCGCGGCGATCGTGCTGGGCCTCGGGTTCGCGGGCCTGGTGGCCACCGGGCTCTACCGGGCGCTCGGTCACGTCAGCGCCACCGGGCTGGCCAAGGCGAACGAGAACGGCAACGTGCAGGGCATCGCCCGGCTGCTGTTCACCAAGTACGTCTTCGCGTTCGAGGTCACCTCGGCTCTGCTGATCACCGCGGCGGTGGGCGCCATGGTGCTGGCTCACGTCGAGCGGCGCCGGGAGGACAAGAAGGACCAGCCGAGCACCATGCGGGCCCGGTTCGCGCCCGGCAACTACCCGGGGCCGAAGCCCGGCCCGGGGATCTTCGCCACCTCCTCCTCGGTCGCCACCCCGGCGCGGCTGCCGGACGGCGCGCTCAGCGAGCGGAGCATTCCGGAGATCATGCCGACCCGGGAGCTGACGGCGGCCGAGCGGTCGCTGAAGGGGACGGACAAGTGAGCGACTTCTTCTCGATGGGGCCGGGCCACTACCTGGTGCTGGCGGCCATCCTGTTCACGATCGGCGCGGTGGGCGTGCTGATCCGGCGCAACGCGATCGTGCTGTTCATGTGCGTCGAGTTGATGTTGAACGCGGCCAACCTCGCGCTGGTCACCTTCAGCCGGATCAACGGCGATCTCAACGGCCAGATCATGGCGTTCTTCGTGATGGTGGTGGCCGCCGCCGAGGTCGTGGTCGGCCTGGCGATCATCATGTCGATCTTCCGTAGTCGGCGGTCCGCCAGCGTCGACGACGCGAACCTGCTCAAGTACTAGAGGGGCCTGACGTGGATGGAATCCTGACGTACGCCGCCGAGCCGGCCGGCGCCGTCACGTACGCGCCGGCTGACGGCGTGCTGAGCAGCGTGTGGCTGCTGGTGGCCATCCCGCTGGCCAGCGCGGCGGTCCTGCTGCTGCTCGGACGCCGGGCCGACCGCTGGGGGCACTGGCTCGGCGTGGCCAGCGTGGGAGCCGCGTTCGTCCTCGGCCTGACGTACTTCTTCCAGCTGCGCGGGCTGGAGAACCGTTCGGTCGAGCGCAGCCTCTGGCAGCTCATCTCGGTCGGTAGCTTCAAGGTGGACTTCGGGCTGCTGTTCGACCCGCTGGCCGCCTGCTTCGTGCTGCTCATCACGGGGGTGGGCTTCCTGATCCACCTGTACGCGGTGGGCTACATGGCGCACGACGCCGGCCGGCGACGGTTCTTCGGCTACTTCAACCTGTTCGTGGCCGCGATGCTCCTGCTGGTGCTGGGCAACAACTACGTGCTGCTCTACGTCGGCTGGGAGGGGGTCGGCCTCGCGTCGTACCTGCTGATCTCCTTCTGGTACGACCGGCCGTCCGCGGCCACCGCCGGCAAGAAGGCGTTCCTGATGAACCGGGTCGGCGACGCCGGCCTGGCCATCGCGATCTTCATCATGTTCGCCCAGCTCGGCACCACCTCGTACAGCGGGGTGTTCAACGGGGTCGGCCAGATCGGCTCCGGGATCGTGCTGGCGATGGGCCTGTTGCTGCTGCTCGGCGCGACCGGCAAGTCCGGCCAGTTCCCGCTCCAGGCATGGCTGCCGGACGCGATGGAGGGCCCGACCCCGGTGTCCGCGCTGATCCACGCCGCCACCATGGTCACCGCGGGTGTCTACCTGATCGCCCGGTCCCACCCGATCTTCTCGGCCAACTCGACCCTCCAGCTCGTGGTGGTCAGCGTCGGGGCGCTCACCCTGCTGATCGGCTGCATCATCGGTTGCGCCAAGGACGACATCAAGCGGGTGCTGGCCTGGTCGACGGTCAGCCAGATCGGTTACATGTTCCTCGGTGTCGGCCTGGGTGGCGCGGCGTACGCGCTGGCCATCGTCCACCTGCTGGCGCACGGGTTCTTCAAGGCGAACATGTTCCTCGGCGCCGGTTCGGTGATGCACGGGATGCGGGACCAGGTGGACATCCGCCGGTTCGGCGGCCTGTCGAAGTACATGAAGATCACCTGGCTCACCTTCATGATGGGCTGGCTGGCGATCATCGGCATGTTCCCGTTCTCCGGCTTCTTCTCGAAGGAGCCGATCATCGCGGCGGCCTTCGAACGGGAGGGCTGGACCGCCTGGCTGTTCGGCGGGGCCGCGCTGCTCGGCGCCGGGCTCACCGCGTTCTACATGACCCGGCTGTTCGTGCTGACCTTCCACGGCCCGGCCCGGTGGACCGACGACATCGCCGGTACGGACGGGCACGCGGGGCACGGCCCGCACGAGTCGCCGCCGATCATGACGATCCCGCTGGTCCTGCTGGCCGTCGGCTCGATCGGCGCCGGTTTCCTGCTGGCCACCTCGGTGCCGGACTGGCTGACCGCCACCCTCGGTCCGCAGGAGGAGGCCGCCGAGCCGGTGCTCGCGCACTGGCTGATCACGGCGCTCTCCCTGCTGCTCACCGTGCTGGGCGCCGGCCTGGCCTGGGTGCTGTTCCGTAACGGCACCGCCACCCAGGAGCAGCCGGCCGGGGCGCTGGTCCGGGCCGCCCGGCGCAACCTCTACACCGACGCGATCAACGAGGCGATCTTCGAGAAGCCGGGCATCTTCCTCACCCGGGCGCTGGTCTACCTGGACAACCGGGGCATCGACGGGCTGGTCAACGGTCTCGCGGCGGCGGTCGGTGGCGGCTCCGGTCGGCTCCGCCGGTTGCAGACCGGCTTCGTCCGGTCGTACGCGATGTCGATGCTGACCGGCGCGCTGCTGGTGGTGGCCGCGTTCCTGGCCATCCAGGCCGGGTGGTTGGCGTGAGCGCGAGGACCATCAACACCGGCACGGACGAGACGAGGTAAGGCAGAACATGTCCGACTTCCCCTACCTCTCGGTGCTCACCGTCGCGCCGCTGGTCGGCGCGCTGGTGGTGGCACTGCTGCCGCGCAGCCGGCCCGGACTGGCCAAGCAGGTGGCCTTCGGCTGGTCGCTCGCGGTCCTGGTCCTGTCGATCTTCATGTGGGTCGGCTTCTCGGCCGGCGGCGACCGGCTCCAGTTCCGCGAGTCGTACACCTGGATCCCCCGCTGGGGCGTCAACTTCACCTTCGCCACGGACGGCATCGCGCTGGTGATGCTGATGCTCATCACGGTGCTGGTCCCGCTGGTCATCCTGGCGAGCTGGCACGACGCCGAGGGCTCGAAGCGCAGCGTCCCGGTGTACTTCGCCCTGCTGCTGGTGCTGGAATGCACGATGATCGGCGTCTTCGCGGCCGCCGACGTCTTCCTGTTCTACGTGTTCTTCGAGGTCATGCTCGTACCGATGTACTTCCTGATCGGCAGCTACGGCGGCCACCAGCGGCAGTACGCGGCGGTGAAGTTCTTCCTCTACTCGCTGGTCGGCGGTCTGTTCATGCTGGCCGCGGTGATCGGCCTGTGGGTGGTCGGCGGGCACACCTTCGACTGGCAGACGCTGGTCAACGCCGACATCAACACGAACACGGCGCGTTGGCTGTTCCTCGGCTTCTTCATCGCGTTCGCGATCAAGGCGCCGTTCTTCCCCTTCCACACCTGGCTGCCCGACGCCGGTGGGGCGGCCCCGGCCGGCGCCGCGGCCCTGCTGGTCGGGGTGCTGGACAAGGTCGGCACCTTCGGCATCCTGCGGTACTGCCTTCCGCTGTTCCCCGAGGCGTCCCGCTGGTTCGCGCCGTGGGCGCTGGCGCTCGCCGTGATCGGCATCATCTACGCGGCGCTCCTCGCGGTGGGACAGAACGACCTGAAGCGGCTCGTGTCGTACACGTCGATCGCGCACTTCGGCTTCATCGGGGTCGGCATCTTCGCCTTCACCACCCAGGCCGGCACCGGCGCGGTGCTCTACATGCTCAACCACGGGCTGGCCACCGGCCTGCTCTTCCTGGTGGTCGGCATGCTGGTCGCCCGGCGCGGGTCGGCGCTGGTCGGTGACTTCGGCGGGGCCGGCCGGCTGGTGCCGCTGCTCGCCGGGGTGCTGTTCTTCGCCGGTCTCGCCTCGCTGGCCATGCCCGGCACCGCGCCGTTCATCTCCGAGTTCCTGGTGCTGCTGGGCACCTTCACGGTGAACAAGCTGGTCGCCGTGATCGCCACCGCCGGCATCATCCTGGCGGCCGCGTACGTGCTGTGGATGGTGCAGCGGACCACGCAGGGCACCCTCAACCCGGCCCTGTCCGAGTCCGAGGGGATGCGGCGCGACCTGTCGGTGCGGGAGAAGGTGGTCGTCGCGCCGCTGATCGCCCTGCTCCTGCTGCTCGGCTTCTACCCGAAGCCGGTCACCGACGTCATCAACCCCGCCGTCCAGGCCACGATGCAGGACGTCGGCAGGACCGACCCGGCACCGACGGTCGGCAACGTACAGGAGGCCCGCCGGTGAGCGACCTGAAGTTCCCCGCGATCAACTACGCGGCGCTCGCGCCGATCCTGATCCTGTTCGGCGTGGCCTGCCTCGGGATCCTGCTTGAGGCGTTCGTGCCGCGCCGGCTGCGCCACCCGGTGCAGTTCGGCGTCGGCCTGCTCGGCATCGTCGCGGCCGGTGTCATGGTGGTCCGCAGCGCGGACCTGCGCACGCTGACCGCCAGCGACGCGGTGGCCGTCGACGGTCCGACCCTGTTCCTCCAGGGTTCGATCCTGGTGCTCGGGCTGCTCGCGCTGCTGCTGATCGGGGATCGGTCGGTGGAGCGCGGCGGGGCGTTCGTGCCGCACGCCGCGGTCATCGTGGACTCGCCGGCGGACCGGCAGCAGGCCGGTCGGGAGGGCGGGACCACCGAGGTCTACCCGCTGACCATGTTCGCGATGGCCGGGATGCTGCTCTTCGTGGCCGCCAACGATCTGCTGACCATGTTCATCGCGCTTGAGGTCTTCTCACTGCCGCTCTACCTGCTCTGCGCGCTGGCCCGGCGCCGGCGGCTGCTGAGCCAGGAGGCCGCGATGAAGTACTTCCTGCTCGGGGCGTACGCCTCGGCGTTCTTCCTGTTCGGCATCGCCCTCGTGTACGGCTTCACGGTCGGCACCGTGAACGGCCGGACCGGACAGGGCGGGGTCGACTTCGCCACCATCCACACGGCGGTCCGGGACTCCTCGGCCAGCCCGGTGCTGCTGGTGGCGGGCATCGCGCTGATCTCGATCGGCCTGCTGTTCAAGGCGGCCGCCGCGCCGTTCCACGTCTGGACCCCGGACGTCTACCAGGGCGCGCCGACGCCGGTCACCGGCTTCATGGCGGCCTGCACCAAGGTGGCCGCGTTCGGTGGCCTGCTGCGGGTCTTCTACGTCGGATTCACCGGCGCGGCCTGGGACTTCACCCCGGTGCTCGGTGCCGTGGCGGTGCTCACCATGCTGGTCGGCGCGGTGCTCGCGGTGACCCAGACCGACATCAAGCGACTGCTGGCGTACTCGTCGGTGGCCAACGCCGGGTACCTGCTGGTCGGGGTCCTCGCGCTGTCCAAGGACGGCCTGTCCAGCACGATGTTCTACCTGGTGGCGTACGGCTTCACGGTGCTCGCCGCGTTCGGCGTGGTGACCCTGGTCCGGGACGACGACGGCGAGGCCACCCACCTGTCCCGGTGGGCCGGGCTGGGCCGCCGGTCCCCGCTGTACGCCGGGCTGTTCACCTTCCTCCTGCTGGCCTTCGCCGGTATCCCGCTGACCAGCGGCTTCATCAGCAAGTTCGCGGTCTTCGGTGCGGCGCTGGACGGTGGTCAGACCTGGCTGGTGATCGCCGGCGTGCTGACCAGCATGCTGCTGGCCTTCCCGTACCTGCGGGTGGTCGTGCTGATGTGGCTGTCGGAGCCGGGTGAGTCCACCCCGACGGTGGCGCTGCCGGGTTGGGCCACCGGGACCGCCGTCGGCATCGGGGTGCTGGCGACCCTCGTGCTCGGGGTGGCGCCGGCTCCGTTGCTCGCGCTGGCGAACGGTGCGGCGGAATTCGTGCGATGACCGGATTCATCCGGTTGGCCCCCGGTGGGCGGCGGTGGTCGCCGCCCCCCACCGGGAGCGGTCGTCACGGTGTGGCATGGTTGAAAGCGTGGTGAGACCGGGGGAGCAACGTCGAGACGAGCCCGGCGCGGACGAGCGCCGGGGCGGACTGGCCACGCCGTTCGACACGGTGGGCCTGGAAGCCGTCGAGCCGGCCGTCGAAGCATCGCTGCGGTCCGTGCTTGACGCGGTCGAGGAGCAGCTGCGGACCAGCATCTTCAGCGCCGACCCGATGGTCACCGAGGCGGCCCGGCATCTGGTGGAGGCCGGTGGCAAGCGGTTCCGCCCGCTGCTGGTCGCGTTGGGCGCCCAGTTCGGCGACCCGGACCGCCCCGAGGTGGTCAAGGCCGCCGTGGTGATGGAACTCACCCACCTGGCGACGCTCTACCACGACGACGTGATGGACGAGGCTCCGGTGCGGCGGGGCGCCCCGAGCGCCAACTCGCGGTGGACCAACTCGGTGGCCATCCTGGTCGGTGACTACCTGTTCGCGCGGGCCGCAGACCTCTCCGCCGACCTGGGCCCCGAGGCGGTACGCCTACAGGCCCGGACCTTCTCCCGGCTGGTACACGGGCAGATCGCCGAAACCGTGGGCCCCCGGGCCGGCGACGACCACGTCGCGCACTACCTGCGGGTCATCGCCGAGAAGACCGGTTCGCTGATCGCCACCTCCACCCGGTTCGGTGGGCTGTTCGGCGGCGCCAGCCCGGCGGAGGTCGAGGCGTTGGCCGGTTACGGCGAGACGATGGGGGTGGCCTTCCAACTCTCCGACGACCTGCTGGACATCGCCTCCGAGTCGGTGCAGTCCGGCAAGACCCCCGGCACCGACCTGCGGGAGGGCGTGCCCACGCTGCCGGTGCTCTACGCGCTCGCCTCGGACGACCAGGACGCCGCCTCGGTCCGGCTGCGGGAGATCCTCGCCGCCGGCCCGGTGACCGACGACGTCCTGCACGCCGAGGCGCTTGGCCTGCTGCGTGAGTCACCGGCCATGAAGCGGGCCCGGGAGACCGTACGCAGCTACGCCGAGGACGCCCGCGAGCGGCTCCGCCCGCTACCGGCCGGCGGCGCGCGCCGAGCCATGGAGTCCCTCTGCGACTTCATAGCCGACCGCACCAGCTAACCCCCACCCCACCCCCCCACCCCGTCACCGGGTTGATCATGAAGTTAGCGGTCCGGCACGCCGATCGGTGTACCGCTAACTTCATGATCAACCCATCGGGGGGAGTGGGGGGAGGTGGGCGGGGGGTAGGAGGCGGCGGCCGGCCAGCATGAGGCCGGCGGCCAGCAGCATCGCCCCGGCTGCCACCGTCCACATGGCCGGATAGCCCAGGTGCCCGGCCGTGGCGCCCAGGCCGAGCGGCCCGAGACAGCCGCCCGCGTACACGCCGGTCTGGGTGATCGAGGTGGCCGCTGCCGGCGCCTGCGGGTGCAGCCGTACCACGGCGAAGTTGAGCAGTCCGGGCCACGCCCAGCCCAGCCCGAAGCCCAGCGTGACACCGAGCACCAGGGGCGTCCGGCCGGCCACCGCCAGCAGGCCCAGCCCGGCCGCGCCGACCACCAGCATGCCGGCGATCACCGCGACGTGTCCCGAGGCCCGACGGTCGGCCAGCCAGCCGGAACCGATCCGGGCCAGCACGCAGACGGCGCTGCCGAACGTGAGAGTGAGTCCGGCCAGGGCCGGTGCCAGTCCTCGGGCGGCGGCCGAGTCCACGACGAAGGTCCCCAGCGCGTTCGCCGCGGCTGCGGCGAGGGTGGCCGCCACCCCGAGAACCACGAGCGCGCCGGTGGCCCGGCCCCCGGCGGCCCGCGAGCGGGTGGCCGGGGCGGTCCGGTCGCCGGGCACCGCGAGCAGTGCGGCCAGCGCCAGCCCGGACGCGGCCACGAAGGCCCACCGCCAGCCGATGGTGAGTGCGACCGCCGGCACCGCCGCGCCGGCCAGCAGCGTGGAGATCGGGATCGCCGCCTGCTTCACCCCGAACGACAACCCCTGCCGTCCGGCGGGCACGTGCCGGGCCAGCGCCATGTTGCTGGCCAACTGACCGAGGGCGTTCGCCGCCGCGCCGACGGCCAGCAGCAGCACCAGCAGCGCGTACGACCGGGCGAGCAGCCCGATGGCGAGCAGGGCGGCGGCGGAGAGCAGGACGCCGATCCGGGCGACCGTGGCCGGTCCGTACCGCTCGACCAGCGTGCCGGACGGGACCGAGGCGAGCGCGCTGACCCCGAAGTAGATCGAGACGGCGAGGCCGAGACCGGCGGGGGAGAAGTGCAGTTCCCGACCCATCTGTACGGCCAGCCCGCCGACCAGGAAGACGGGTATGACGCAGGCCACAGTGGTGGCGACGGCGCCGGCCGCGACCCTTGCTGGGCTGTTGGTGCCGGGCGCCGGGACGGGGTCCAGGTAGGTGCTGGTCATCGTGATCGACATTACGCCTCGCTGTGATGAACCCTTCGTGTCTGTCGCTGTACTGAACGTCGCGATAGGATCTGGCAGCCTCGATTCCACCGGGCATTTCGCAGACGCCCGGTTTTACATATGGTGTAAGTACTCGGCGGCGGAGGTGGTTGTGCGCGACCCCTTGGCAGAACCTTCGGACCTGATCCGCAGTGTGTCGCGGGCTTTGCGGGTGCTCGAAGCGGTCGGCCGGGCCCCGAAGGGGCTCACGGTGAAGCAGATCGCACGCCGTTGCGAGCTGACCGTGGCCACTACCTACCATCTGGTCCGCACCCTCGCCTACGAGGGATACGTGATCCGCCGCGAGGACGGGACGTACATCGTGGGGCTGGAGATCGCGGACCGGTATCGCGAGTTGGTCACCGCGTTCCGTGGGCCGCCGGCGATCGGGGAGGCGCTGCGCCGCTCCGCGGTGGAGACCGGGTACAGCCACTTCCTCGGCCGGTTCGTCGGCGGCCAGGTGGCGATCACGGCGGTCGCCGAGGGCGCCCGCACGCCGTACCTGGAGGATCTGGTCCCCGGCTTCGACGAGGGCGCCCACGCGACGGCGATGGGCAAGGCGCTGCTCGCCACCCTCACCCCCGAGCAGCGGCTGCGGTACCTGCGCGAGTTCGGCATGCGCCCGTTCACCGCGGCCACCCTCACCGGTGCCGAGGCGTTCGAGGCCGACATCGCCGCCGGTGACCGCCGGGGGATGCATCTGGAGATGGGGCAGTTCCGGCAGGGAGTGGCCTGCGCGGCGGTGCTGGTGACACCGGAGAAGGAGATGGAACGCCGGGTGGTGCTCGCCTGTGCGCTCCCGGCGGCCGAGATGATGACCTCGGCCCGGATCATCCGGGCGAAGCTCATCGCCGTGGCCCGCTCGGTCGCCGACGCGCTGGCCACCGACCCCTGACCGGTGCTCGCCTGCGCCACACTTCGGCTCCGGCTGCGCGCCTCGGGTGAACCTTTTCGGCTCGGAACCCGTACGAGAGGACGGAGACGGCGCGGGACAGCGGACGGGGTGGACATCATCAGCGATCTGGACGCCCAACTGCTGCGCGCGCTGCACGACGAACACGCCGACGCGCTCTACTCGCACGCGCTGCGGCTGGTCGGCGGCGACCGGCAGCGGGCCGAGGACCTCGTCCAGGAAACCCTGCTGCGCGCCTGGCGGCACCCGGAGGCGCTGGACCCGAGCCGGGGTTCCGTGCGGGCCTGGCTGTTCACCACGGCCCGCAACCTCGCCATCGACGCCTGGCGCCGGCGTAGCTCGCGGGTGGGCGAGGTGGTGACCGACACCCTGCCGGAGCCACCACACGGGCCCGACGAGGCGGACCGTGCGGTGGAGGCGTGGACGGTGGCCGAGGCGCTCAACCGGCTGACCCCCAGCCACCGTGAGGTGCTGGTGGAGTGTTTCTACCTGGGCAGGTCGGTCACCGAGGCCGCCGCGCGGTTGAACGTCCCCGCCGGGACGGTGAAGTCCCGCACCCACTACGCGCTGCGGTCGCTGCGCCTGGTGCTCGCCGAGATGGGGGTGACCCGGTGACCAGCTGCGACTTCGCGTACGACGACGGTGCGTACGTGCTCGGCGCGCTCGCGCCCGCCGACCGGGCCGCGTACGAGCGGCACCTCGCCGGCTGTGCCGACTGCCGCGAGGCGGTCGCGGAGATCGCCGTGCTGCCGGGTCTGCTAGGCCGGCTGGATCCGGCCGGGTTGGAATCCCTCGCCGCACCCCCGGTGACCGAGTCCCGGCTCCCCACGCTGCTCACCGCCGCGCGGACGGCCAGCCGACGCGGTCGGCGCCAGGCCCGGCTGCGGTACGCCGGGGTGGCGCTCGCCGCGGCCGGGTTGGCGGTGGTGGTCGGGCTGGGCATCGGCCAGCTCACCCGGCAGACCGGCGGCACCGGCCCGGAGCCGCCGGCCACCCAGCTGGTGGCGATGCGCCCGGTGCGTGGCGACGGGCCGGTGACCGCCGAGGTCGGGCTCAGCGGCACCCGCTGGGGCACCAAGGTGGTCATGCACTGCAGCTACCCGGCCACCGGTGAGTATCCGGAGACGAGAACGTTCCGGCTGGTCGCCGTCGGCGCCGACGGTGCCCGCGAGCAGGTCGGCTCGTGGCTGGCCGCGCCGGGTGACGAGGTCACGCTCACCGGTGCCACCCGGCTGTCCGGGCGGGAGTTGAACCGGCTGGAGTTGCAGCGCCAGGACGGCACCCCCCTGCTCGGCTATGACATCCCCTGAGGGGGAAAGGAAGGGCACCTTCTTATCGCTTTTTGTATAGGAAGGGCCCCTTGTTAACGCCAAAGGCGCACCGCAGCGGCGGGGCGCATCGCGCGGCGGCGGCGCTCACCGCGCGGCGGCGGCCTCCGCGGCCACCGCTGCCGGCGTGTTCCGGGACCGCCGGGCGGACCGGATGGCGTCGACAGTGAACACGGCGAGCGCGAGCCACACCAGGGCGAAACCGGCCAGCCGGGCGGGCGGCATGGGCTCGTGGAACACCAGGACTCCGCAGCCGAGCTGGAGGATGGGTGCCAGGTACTGGATCATGCCGAGACCGGTCATCGGCAGCCGGTTCGCCGCCCCCGCGAACATCAGCAGCGGGACGGCGGTCGCGGCCCCGGCGAGGACGAGCAGGCCGGTGTGCCCGACCGACAGGTGTCCGAAGGTGCCCGCCGAGCGTGACTCCAACCAGAGCAGGTACGCCAGCGCCGGCACGGCCAGCATGCCCGACTCGACGAACAGGCCCTCCACGGCCGGCAGCGCCAACCGCTTCTTGACCAGCCCGTACCCGCCGAAACTCAACGCCAGGGTGAGCGCGAGGTACGGCAGCCGACCGTAGTCGACGGTGAGCACGGCCACCGCGAGTCCGCCCAGGCCGAGCGCCACCCACTGGGCCGGACGCAGCCGCTCCCGGAACACGGTCAGTCCGAGCAGCACGACGACCAGGGGGTTGATGAAGTAACCAAGCGCCGTCTCGACCACCCGGTCCGAGTTGACCCCGTAGATGTACGTGCCCCAGTTGATCGCGATGAGCACGGCTGCCGTTCCGATCCCGGCCAGCGACCGCGGGCGGCGGGCGAGCCGACGCAGGAAACGCCAGTGGCGCAGTACGCACAGCAGCAGCGCCACGAACACCACGGACCAGATCACCCGGTGGGACAGGATCTCCACCGGCCCCGCCGGCCGGAGCAGCTTGATGTAGAGCGGGAAGAAACCCCACAGGGTGTACGCCCCGATGCCGTAGAGATACCCCCGGGTCAGCTCGGTCATGACCCGCACCGTAGGGGCTGGTCGACCGGCCGGGTCCCGATGGCGGCTCGGATGGTGGCCCGGCTCACCGCTGGTCCAGTTCCATCCACCGGTCCGGCGCGGCGAGCGGGGCGAACCCCACCGGCGCGTACACGCCGTGCGCGTCCAGCGTGGCCAGCAGGATCCGACGTACGCCCCGGTCGGCCACCTCGGCGCGGACCGTGCCGACCAGCCAGCGGCCCAGTCCGCGACCACGCTCCGGCGGCTCGACGTACACGTCGCACAGCCAGGCGAAGGTGGCGCCGTCGGTGACCACTCGGGCCACCGCCACCTGCCGCCCGTCGTCCGGCCGGTAGATCCCGAACGGAAGCGAACCCGTGAAGGCGCGCTCGGTCACCGCCCGGCTCCGCCCGATCGCCCAGTACGCGTCGGTGGAGAGCCACCGGTGGACCAGCTCGAGCTGCAGCCGGTCCGGGTCCGTGGAAAGTTGGTAGCCGTCGGCTCGGCTGGTCGTCCGCACCCCGCCGACGCTAGTGCGCCGGTGGCCGCGCATCGGACGCCAATTCCCGTTTTGTGGACCGCCGCAGCGCACCCGGGCCGGCGTACGGTCCCCGGGACCTGCGCCTTCGACGCCAACGGGTCGCGCTGCCGGCGGTGGTTCCGGCTCGGCTCCCACGGCCCGCGCCGGGCCGGGCGCGTGGGTCAGTCGCGGTCCAGGACCAGGCCGAGCACCCAGGTGACCACGCCGACGAAGAGCGCGCCGAGCACCGCCGCCGGCCAGAAGCCGTCCACGTGGAACGGCAGGTCGAGTCGATCCGCGATCCAGCTGGTCAGCAGGAACAGCAGGCCGTTGACGACCAGCGCGATGAGGCCGAGCGTGAGCAGGTAGAGGCCGCAGCCCACGGTTTTGATGATCGGGTGCAGGACGCCGTTGACGACGCCGAAGATCAGCGCGACCAGCAGCAGCGTGCTCACCTTGTCCACACCTGAGTCGGTGGTCAGGTCGATGCCGGGGATGACGAGTGTGGCCAGCCAGAAGGCCAGTGCGGTGGTCACCAGCCGGATCAGAAGACCCTTCAGAAATTCCATGCCCGGCATGGTGCCACGCCGACCGCGTCCGGGTGCGCCCCCAGGCTCGCCGGCGGGTGAGCTGCTCAGCGGCCTGCGGAACCGGACGCACGGGCCGAACCGGGCGTACGGCCCGGACGAGATGTCCGGGTGGGACCAGGCGGCCGGTCCGGATGGGTCACACGGGCCGGACCGACCGGGCCGTACGGGTTCAACAGCCGCGCCTCGGCCGGGGACGCGGCCAGCACCGCCCAGCGGACCCCGCCGGGCCGGGCGAGGCCCACCATGTCGGTGGGGATCCGGGTGAACCAGTCGACCGAGTCCGGCAGGTCGAGGGCCGAGCCGACCAGTTCGGCCTCGGGCCGGCTCAGCGGCGCCAGGATCGCCAGGTCGGCTCGGGCCAGCAGGTCCCGATCGGCCGGCGCCAACCGGTCCCGGACGGCCAGCACCGTCCGCCACCCGGACACGTCGCCGGCCTCCGGTGGTGCGCCGTCGAGCACCACCAGGACCGGGCGCCAGGCCGAGGGTCGCGGCGCCGGCCGGCCGGCGGCCAGGAGTGAGATCGGCCGAGTGCCGTCGGCCAGTACCCGCCAGGCATCCGGCCGGACGGTTCGCACCGCCACCTCGGCGCCCATGGTGAGTGCGCGGAGCGTGAGGAGCTGGGCGGTGCGTACCCCGCCGGCCAGGACCAACCGGGTGGGCGCCGCGCGGAACAGCCGTACGGTCACCGGGGTGCCCCGCCGGTCCCGGCCGAGCGGCAGACCGGAATCACCGAGCGGCAGCGCGGTCCGGGCCCCCGAGGGGTCGAGACGTACCGGCGCGACGGGGAGTGGACGGGCCAGCGGCAACGTGGCGACCAGTGCGGGTAGCTGTTCGCCGGGAAGCTCCCGCAGCTCGACGCCGGCCCGGGTGCAGAGCTGACGCAGCGTCTCGGTCGCCAGCTCGAGCGCGGGGGTTGCCGACGCGGCTATCCGGATGCCCAACTCGGCCTCCGGGCCGCCGTCCGCGCGCGGGCACACCCGGATCGACGTCACGGTGGCGGCCGGCACGGCGGCCAGCATGGGTAGCAGCCGGCCCAGGGCCGGCAGATCAGGACCGAGCGCGTACGTCACCTGAGCTTCGTCACCGGTCCGGACCTCGGCCCAACCCTCGACGAGCGGCCGACCCGGCCCGATCCGGGCCAGCTCGGTCACCGCGTCGACCAGCGCGTCCTCGTCGAGCGGTACGGCGGGCAGCGGCCGTAACCGCCGCCGGACCGTGCGCACCGCGGCGGACAGCGCCGCGTGCGGCTCCGGCTCGGTGGGGCCGCCCCGGGCGACCCGGACGGCGATCAGGATCCGCTGCCGGGCCACCGTCCCGCCAGCCGATCCCCGGTACGGCGACAAGCCCGGGCCGGCGGCGGGCAGGCCGGCGATGACCAGGTGCAGCACCACGGTCGGGCTTCCGGCGACCGGACTGGGCAGCAGCCGGGCCGGTGCCGGCAGCCGTCGGCCCGCGCCACCGATCAGGTCCGCCCCGTCGACCTCCAGCAGGGCGGTCAGCCCGGCCGGATCCCGCAGGACGCCGGTCAGCCCGCCGGCCAGCGGCACGGTGTCGGGCTCGGCCGGTACCGCGACGAGGTCCAGCGGGTCGGCGGGGCCGGCGCCGGGACGTGGCGCCCGGCGACGCAGCAGATGCCGCCCGGTCAGCACCAGCCAGCCGGACAACCACCGGCCCCGCCAGCGGGCCCAGGCCACGGCCAGCAGGACAACCGCCACCGGGGCCGCCAGGACCACGGCCAGCCCGCCGGCCGGTGCCGCCGCGAGCAGCACCGCGACGGCGACCTGGCTGGTGAGAACCCGGGCCGTCCGGCCGCGCGGCTGAACCGTCACCTCATACCCCGTCCGGGAGTCGTCGCTGATCGTCGATGAGCCCCGCCTATGGTATTGGCCGGGATCTCTGGAGGGGGGCGCGGTGCCGGGCCGGCAGGAGCAACTGCACTCGTACCAGTTCATGGTTCAGCGGGTGGTGGCCGCGCTGGTGCTCCGGGAGACCGACCCGGCACGTGCCCCGTTCCGCCGGGTCGCCGGCGCCGCGTTGGCGGGTGTGCTGGTGGCCGGCATCGCGCTCGGCGGGACCGCACTGTACGGCGCGTTCACCGGCGCGGGTGGCGACGGCTACCGGGACACCTCGGCGGTGATCGTGGAACGCGAGTCCGGCGCCCGGTACGTCTACCGTGACGGTCGGCTGCATCCGGTGACCAACTTCGCGTCGGCGCTGCTGATCGTCGGTGGAAGTGGGCCCCGGACCGTCCTGGTGTCCCGAAGGTCCATCGAGGACGTTCCCCGGGGCACTCCGCTGGGCCTCGTTGGCGCGCCCGACTCGCTGCCTCGGCCGGGCCGGCTCAGCGCCGGGCCCTGGACGGTCTGCTCGACCCTGCCCGCTGACGGTGCCACCGGATCGCCGCGCTCGGTGCTGGTGCTCGGCGCCGCGTCACCGGAGCCGGCCCTGGGCGAGTCCGGGTTGCTGGTCCGGGCCCCGGACGGCAGCCTGCATCTGCTCTGGCACGGCCGCCGCCATCTGGTACGCACCCCGGACCTGGTGCTGTCCGCGTTCGCCTGGACGAGCCGCCAGCCGCTACCGGTGGCCGCCGCGCTGCTGAACGCCCTCCCGCCCGGCGCCGATCTGGCCCCCGTCCCGGTACCGGACGCCGGGCGGCCGTCCCGGATTCCCGGCCTGACCGTCGGGGAGGTGGTGGTGGTGGCCAGCCAGGGCGGATCGCGGCAGTACGCGCTCGTGGACGGCGACGGCCTGGCCGACATCACCGAGTTGCAGGCCGACCTGCTGCTCACGGCCGGCCGGCAGGCCGAACCGACGCTGCTGTCGCAGGGCCGGTTCGCCGCCGTGGCCAAATCGCCGAGCCGGGTACCGACCGGCGGCACCGCGCCGCCGCAGCGGGCGCCCGAGTTGGTCGACGCCGCCGGTCCGACGCTGTGTGGTCGGTTCGCCCCGGACACCGCTGACCCGCCCGAACTGCGTCTGGCGCCCGCTGCGGCCCGTTCGGGCGAGGTGTCGCCGGACGTGGTGGACCCGGGCGCGGGGGTCGCGGTGGCCAACAAACCCGGTGACCCGATCCGCGCCGACCGGATCGTGGTGCCCGCCGGGGGCGGCGCCGTGGTGCGGTCCGCGCCGGCTCCGGGCGCGCCCGAGGGCGCGATCTGCGTCGTCACCGACCTGGGCCGACGGTACGCGGTGCCGGACGCGCAGGTGCTGGCCATGCTCGGCTATCGGGACGTACGCCCGATCGGGCTGCCCGCCTCCGTGGTGGCGCTGTTGCCGGCTGGCCCGGCCCTGGAGCCCGGCGCGGCCCGCTCGCCGACCGGCCCGTGATCCGGTCGGTGCCGGCTTGCGGCCCGGGCCGGCTTGCGGTCTGTGCCGGCGGTTGTCCACAGGCGTGATCGCGGGCCTACCGACCGTGCTCGTGACCGGCTAGCGTCAGCGGTGCGAAGTCGATCGATGACGACAGGTGATCATCATGCCGGGCGGGCCGTGCCGGCGTGCGACGCGGAGGAGGGTGACCGGGTGACCCAGACCCAGGCGGAGGCCACGGTGCTGCGGCAGACCGCGGCCAGGTTCGAACGGGCTGACGAGGCGTTGCAGGCGATGCTCAGTGGCCTGATGACCGAGCTGGAGGGGCTGCGGCAGACCTGGCGGGGTGCCGGTGGCCGCTCCTTCGAGCAGGTCAAGCAGCAGTGGTCAGAGGATCAGGCGGCATTGCAGCGCGCGCTGCGGGAGACCGCCACCGCGATCCGCACCGCCGGCCTGCGATACGACGACACCGACAGCGCGGCGGCCGACCGGGTCGCCAGGACCAGCCGCGGCATCCAGCTGCCGCTCTGACCCCGGAGGCGAGGATCCCATGCCCGATGACCAGCTCGTCGTCAGCTTTCCGGCGCTGCAACAGGCGAGCGCCGACATCCAGCGAGCCGTGAACACCCTGGAGACACAGCTCGGCCAGCTCGAACGGGACGCCGCCCCGCTGGTGGCGACCTGGGAGGGCGCGGCCCGCCAGGCCTACGAGCAGCGCCAGACCCGCTGGCGGGCCGCCGCGCAGGACCTGCGCCAGATGCTCGGTGACATCAAACTGGCCGTCGACGAGTCAACGGCCGACTACCTCAGCACCGAGAAACGGAACGCCAGCCTCTTCCAGTGACCGGCCGGTCGGGTTCAGCTGTCGACCGGGTCCGGCGGCTCCCACCGGCGTCGCCTCCCGCGCGGCAGCACCACGGTGGCCAGCAGCGCGAGCACCGTGCCGACGGCGCCAGCCGTGCCGACCAGCAGGGCGGTCCGCCGGTGCCGGCCGACCGCCGTCGCCGTGGCGGACTTCGCACCGACGGGATCCAGGCCGGCGGGGTCCGAGCCGTCGGGATTGGCGCTGCCGGGGTCCGAGCCGCCGGGAGTGACGGCCGAGGTTCCAGCTCCGGTGGCCGGGTCCACCCGTTCGGTCACCGCCCGCTCCGGGTTGAGCACCCCGCTGCCGTACCCGACGCCGGCTCCGGGTGCCGGATCCGCCGTGTCGCGGATCTGCGCGCTGACCTGGGCGGCGGTCAGCGTGGGGCGGTATTCCCGGAGCAGGGCCGCGGTCGCGGCGACGAACGGGGTGGCATAGCTCGTACCGTCGTGCCGCCCGGTGCCCCGCCCCGGGCTGGCCGCCAGCACGTCCGTCCCTGGGGCCACCACATCGACGTACGGGCCGAGCTGCGAGAACGGGGACCGCAGCCCGTCCGGACCGATCGCGCCGACGCCGACGACCCCGGGATAGGCGGCCGGATATGGCGGCGGATCGCCGTCCTCGTGCCGGTTCCCGGCGGCGGCCACCACCACGACGTCGTGGTCGATCGCGTACCCGATCGCCTGCCGCACTGCCGGGACGTCCGAGTAGAGCACCACGGAGAGGTTCAGGACGTCCGCGCCATGCCGTACCGCCCATCGGATCGCCTGGGCGAACCGTTCCGGCGGGGCGGTCCGGCCGGACTCCTTCCCGCCGATCGCCTGCTGCTCGCTCACCCGGATCGGCAGGATCCGCGCCTCCGGAGCCAGCCCACGCAGCGGCGTACCGGGCTGCGGACCAGCGGCGATGATGCTTGCCACGGCGGTTCCATGTCCGGCGCAGTCACGCCGGCCGTCGTTGCCGGGATCGAGGAAGTCCGCGCCCGGATCGACCCGGCCGGCGAGTTGGGGATGGTCCGCGTCCACTCCGGAGTCGATTACCGCGACGGTCACCCCGGCCCCGGTGGCCAGCGCCGCGATGCGGCCCGGCGGAAAGCGCCGTTGCGTCCACGGGAGGGCGGATCCCGCTCGGGTGACCGGCGCCCGGGTCGCACACCCGGTGGTGGCGAATGCGCGTTCGGTGACCGGTCGGGCCGGACTTGCGAACTTCCCGGTAGCGGTCCCTGCGGACGGCGCGAACCCGGGCGTGGCCAGCGCGATCAGGGCCGCGACCGGTACGGTCGCGAGGCGGAACGAGAACATGCCATCTCCGAACGTGTCGGTTTCGGCACGGGATGTTACCGCCGGACGAGTTCTGGTGACGTCCACCAACCGTTCGGGCCTACAATTATGATCATGCTTCGTCCCTTGTAGTTGAGTGCGAGCCGCGGCTTCGTCAGGTGGTGGAAGGGAGAGTGGCCGTGACCGACTGGGAGCCGGCCACCGAGGCAGAGGCCGCGTTGTGGGACGCGCTCCGCCGGGATGACCAGGAAGGTTACTTCCGCGTCCTGGCCGGGACCGAACTGTTGCTGCCGGTGCCGGATCAACCGGCGGCCGGGCGCAGCGCCGGATGGGGCACCTGGACCACCGACGGGCGGACCCATGTGCTCGCCTTCACCTCGACGAGGGCGGCCCGGGGGTGTCTGGGTGATGCCATCGGTCCGACCCGCCGGATCCGGTACCTCGACCTCGCCGCGAACTGGCCGAGCCAGCGCTGGTGGCTGGCGGTCAACCCGGGTCTCCCGATCGAGGGCTACCTGCCCGCCTGGTTCGTGGCCCAACTCGCGCACGGGAACGGTCGGCCAGCCCAGCATGGCGGCGGACCGGAGCCTCAGCCCGACCGCTCGGCGCCGAGATCAGCCGGGTCGCGAACCCAACCGGGCGGTTCGGAGACCCGAGCAGGCAGTCCCGGGGCCGAGCATCACCCCGCCCCGACCGCGCGGCAGCCGGGGAACCATGGTGGCCCGACGGCGCCACCGCCGTTCCGGCCGGCGCCGGCGCCCTTCCGGCCACCGGCGGACCTCTCCGGGCAGCCACCACCGCCGTTCAACGGGACCGGCTCCGCCGACGTACCGGCCGGGGTTGGTGCGCCACCGTCCGCCCCGGACCGGTCGTCCGCCCCAGACCGGTCGTCCGCCCCAGACCGGTCGGCCGCCGTTGGCTCGCCGAACGGGCGTGTGGACTCCGAGCAGCTCACCGGGCCGGTACCGGTCGGTTCGCCGGCATCGGCCGGTTCGGCGATGTCGGCACCCGAACAGTCCGCACGGTCGATGTCGGCACCCGAACAGTCCGCACGGTCGGTGCCGGTCGGTTCGCCGGTTTCGGCACCCGACCGGCCCGCCGAGGTGGCGGCGGAGGCGGAGCCCACGGAGCGCGCGCCGGAACTGCCGGTGGTGGAACCGACCGAGGTGACTCCGGCCCCGCGGATCGCGGCCCCGGTCCGACGGGTGTCGGACAGCCAACCGGTGGTCATCGACGGTGCGGTGGTCGACGGAACCGAGCTGACGCCGACCTCACCGACGTCCCCCGCGCCGACGTCCCCCGGGCTGGCGGGTGTCGGGACGGTGGACCCCGAGCCGACGTCCCCCGGGCCGGCGGGTGTCGGGACGGTGGACCCCGAGCCGACGTCCCCCGGGCCGGCGGGTGTCGGGACGGTGGACCCCGAGGCGGCGGGTGTCGAGCGGGCCGACGCGGAGGCGGCCGGGACCGGTTCCGCGCCGGCCGGGTGGCCGGTCGAGCGGTCGGACGCCTTCACGCCGGCCAACGAGGTGGAATGGGATCTTTACACGGCGGCCGCTGAGGGCAGCACCGACCGGTTCCTCTCCACCCTGCTGCTGGCCAGGGTGCTGCTGCCGGTGGACGCCACCTCGGTGCCCGGGACGGGGCCGGGTGACGCCGGCTTCGTCTGGCGGGCCGAGGCGCTGGGTGATGAGCGGTTCGTTGTGGTCTTCACCTCGCCGGAACGGCTCGCCGAGCACCTGCCGCCCGACACCCCCACGGTGGGGGTCACGTTCGTGCAGCTGATCCGTCGGTGGCCGGATCCGGACTGGTCGTTCGCGGTCAACCCCGGCACGCCGGTCGGGGCGAAGCTTCCCGGCGAGCAGGTACTCGCCCTGGCCAACTGGGCCACCGAGGCTGGTCTCGACGACGAACCGCTGCCGGCCGCGGCCGACGGACCCGTCCCGGTGTCACCGGCCGCCCCGCCGTACGTACCGGCGCCGGACGACCCCACCAGGCCGGTCATCATGCAGAAGGTGGTGGCACCGACCCAGCTGGGTTTCTATCTGGACCGCGGGTACGACCGGGTGGCCGGGTTCGTCCAGCGGGCCAGCGAGGTGGCGCACCTGCGCGGCCCGGCCGAGCTGTACGAAGCGCTCGGTCTGAACCATCCGACCTCGGCGTTCGCGCCTGACGCCGAGGAGATCTACCTGCTGCGGTGGGCCGCCTACCGACCGGATCTCTACCGCATCCCGTACGGCGGCCAGAACGAGGCCGCGATGCGGGCGATGGAGGGCTGGATGATCGAACGCCCACCGTTCCGGGGCAATGGCTTCGCCCCGGGGGACGGTCCCGACGTCATCGCGGAGTTCAAGGTGGACAGCGTACGGCTGCCGCACGGTGCGCAGCTCTGGCGGCTCGGATCGGACGGCGTCGAGAGCCTGGTGGCGACGCTGGACAGCGACCGGCGTGCCTGGGTGTCGGAATGATCCGCGACGGCTATCTGGCGCGTTGGCGGGGCGACGAGTACGACGCGAGCCCGGCCGGCGAGCAGGTGCGGATCTACCGGCCCGACCCGGCGGAGGGTTTCACCGGCATCGGACCCGACCGGTACGTCCGGGTGCTCCCGGCGACCGAGGTGGACGAGCTGGTGTATGTGCGGACCCTGTGCTCGTGGCGCGGGCAGCCGTTCATCGTGCTCGGTGAGCAGGACGGCTGGCTGCGGATCGAGTACACCGGCGGACGCTGGCCGGTGGCCGAGTCGCTGGGCCTGGAGACCTTCGACTACGGCGTCTACCAGGGCTGGGCCCCGGCGACCGAGGTCACCGAGCTGCGAGAGCACCGGGTCTGACCGGCACGGTCCAGGTCACCGAGCTGCGGGAGCACCGGGTCTGACCGGCGCGGTTCAGGTCTGGGCCGGGTGGTTCAGCTCTTGGTCCAGCGCAGCACCTCGCCGAGGATCAGGTCGGGCGCTTCCAGGTGCGGAAAGTGACCCACCCCGTCGAGCAGTCGCCATTCGTACGGGGCGGTGACGTACCGGCCGGAACCCTGCGCGGTGCGGGGCAGCGCGGCGCGGTCCAACGCGCCGTGCAGTTGCAGCGTGGGCGTCACGATGGGTTTCTGCATCAGCTTGACGAACCGGTAGCCGTGCAGCCGCAGCGCGGACCGGAACGCCCAGCGGTAGCCCTCCATCGCGCAGAACGCCGCCTGCGGGATCCGCATCGCCTGCCGGTACCGCTCGACGTAGCCGGGGAAGGCGGGGCCCCGCACCCAGTCCGGGCCGGCCCACCGGGTCAGCACCTCACCGACCAGTGCGGCGTCGTCGCGGGTGAGGATGTGCTCGTACCGGGGGAGCTGGAACCGCAGCGTGGAGGTGGCGGCGGCGAACTGCCCGCGCGGGTCGGCGAAGATGGCGGCCCGCAGCCGCAGCGGATGCGGTGCGCCGAGGATCACGAGCCGGCGTACCAGGGTGGGGTGGAACGAGGCGGCGGCCCAGGCGATCATGCCGCCCGCGCCCGTGCCGACGACGGTGGCCGAGCGTTCGCCCAGCCCGCGGATCAGCCCGGCCACGTCGGCGGCGAGGGTGTACCCGTCGTACCCGCGGGGTGGTTTGTCGCTGGCGCCGTATCCTCGCAGGTCGGCCGCGACCGCCCGGAATCCGGCCTCGGCGACCGCCGGCAGGATCTCGTGCCAGGCCCACCAGAACTCGGGGAAACCGTGCAGGAACAGCACCATCGGACCGGTGCCCGCCTCCACGACGTGGAAGCGGCTGCCGTTGGCACCGACGAACCGGTGCGTCCACGGGCCGTCGTCCAGCACGCAGGATTCGTCGACGGTCGTACCCCGGTGGTCGCTCACGCCGGCTCCTCGCTGAGCGCTCTCATGCTGGATTCTCGCTGCGCTCGAAGCCAGCATGAGGCTCAACCAGGGTGAGCTTGCTGATTCGCTCGCTTCGCTCGTTCATGTCCAACAGCCTAGGCGGCGTGCCGGCTACCCGACCGGGCCCTACGGGTCGGACCAGGGAATCGTCCGGGTGGCCACCGGCTGTCCGGTTCGCCGGGCGCCGCCGCCAGCGCGGTTCAGCTCAGCCGCCGTCATCGTGGTTCAGCTCAGCCGCCGCCAGCGCGGTTCAGCTCAGCCGCCGTACGCTCCGGATGGCCAGCGGCCTGCCGGGTCCGCAGTCGACCTGCCCAGCCGACGCCGCCACCTGGACGACCACCCGGACACCCCTGGGCAACGAGCCGGTCTCCGGGCCGTACAGGGCGTATTCGGTGCCCTCGTCGTCGACCAGTCCGTAGCAGGGTCCGGACCCGCCACGGGTGACGAGGCCGCCGACCGTGTCCATCCGGGTCTGGTCGGTCGGGTTGTCCGGCGGCTTGCCGACCGGCCCCGGGGTGGGCGGCGCGACGTCGGAAAGCGGTGGGCGGCTCGACGGGCCGCCGTCGGCCGGCCGGGTGGGATCCGGCGGCGGCGTTTGGGTCGGTGCGGCCGGGCCGGTGGACTCGACCCGCTCCGATGGTGTGGTGCTGCCGGGCCGCTCCCGCGGAAGGGTGGCGTCTCCCCTCGGGGCGGCGCAGGCCACGACGGCCAGGCTCACCAGGGCCCCGACGGCGACGGCGATGGCACGGCGGTTCGACGTCATGCCCGTTCGACGGTGCCCGGCGGTCGCTGGTTCCCGCTGGAACGGGCGATGCCCGGGACCGGCGGACCGGTCCCGGGCATCGTCGTGGTGCGGTGGTGCGGTGGTGCGGTGGTGCGGTGGTGCGGTGGTGCGGTGCGTCAGGAGACGCGGATCTTCATCGAGGTGCCGTCCTGCTCGAGGACCTTGATCTTGACACCGGCGGCCGGCAGCTTGACGCCGTGGTTCGGCAGCACCGAGTCGAAGTAGTCCTTGGTGTCGTCGAACAGCGGCTGCGCGTCCTGGCCACGGACGTACTGCGGCTGGCCGTTGATGTGCAGGGTGAACGAGTCCGCCTTCATGGTGCTGAACGGGGCGTCGTAGATCTGCACCCGGGTCCGCCAGGGGTTGCCGGTGAGGTTGTAGATCGGGCGCGGGTGCGCGTCGATGTACAGGTTGAGACCCTCACCCGGGTGGTCGCTGACGTTGTTGTCGACCTGCGAGGTGTCCCAGTAGGAGACGAGCAGACCCTGCTGGTACGGGTAGTGGTCGACGTAGTCCGGCCGGCTGTTCTGGTAGCCGAAGTAGTACGGGCCGGTCTTGAGGTACTTGTCGTAGGAGACGTACGACCGGTTGCCCGCGATGTAGTAGTTGTCGTACAGGCTGCTGATGGACGAACCCACGACGGAGAACCCGGCGAGCGTCCACCCGGCGGCCGACTCGGCGCCGTCGCTGAGCACGGTCGCGCCGTCCGCCGTGACCGTGATGTTGTCGGCGAAGAAGCCGCCCTCCGACACCCCACCGTCGGTGCGGTAGTGGAACCGGAACAGCACCTTCTGACCGGCGACCGCGTTCATCGGGACGTTGAGGTCGACCCAGGCGCCCGCGGTGCTGCCGTCGAGGGCCGGGGTGCCGCTGGCGTCCCGGTCGAAGGCGTGGCCGTTGACCGTGCCGTCAAGTGCGGTCCAGCTCGCCCCGTTGTCCGTCGACGCCTCCAGGTAGAGGTAGTCGTACCCCTCCTCGATCGCGTACCGGACCTTCGCCGACAGCGACGCGGACGTCTTGCCGGTGAAGTCGAACGACCTGGTCATGGTGGTGTCGAGGTCGTCCGCGTTGCCGGAGAAGTACTGCTTGCTCCCGGCGAACGGTGCCCCGAGGTTGGTCGTCACGGCCTTCTTGGGCAGTGGTACGACCACACCCTGCGCCTTGCTGGAGTTGTACTCCTGCGGGCCCAGGTTGAGGGTCCGGGTCTGGCCCGGCACCGCGACCTCGTAGTCCAGCCAGCCGAGCTGGAGCTTCTGCCAGGCACCGATGTCACCCGGACGGGTGCCGATGGCCTCGTCCTCCTTGGCGTTCAGCCGGCTCTGGGCCATCAGGCTCCAGTGCTCGACCGCGTTGTCGCCGGCGCCGTTGGTGTCGTAGTCGTCCGGCAGGCCGAGGTCGTGGCCGTACTCGTGGACGAAGACGCTCAGGCCGCCGTTCTCCGGCTGGATGGTGTAGTCACCGATCCACAGGCCGGTGCTGCCGATCTGGGTGCCGCCCAGCTTGTTCTGCGCCGGGCCGGTGCGACCGGCGTCGGTGCCGTAGGCGTACCACCGGTGGCTCCAGATGGCGTCCTCACCCTGGATCGGGTCGCCGTCGGCCTCGTCACCACCGGCGTGAACGATCTGGAAGTGGTCGATGTAGCCGTCCGGCTCGTTGAAGTTGCCGTCGCCGTCGTAGTCGTACCGGTCCCACTGGTCGAACTGCTTGACGTCCTCGGCGATCTGGGCGTCGGTGCGACCCCGGGCCTTCTGGTCGGCGACCCACTGGTTCGCGGCGTCCCGGACCAGGTCCCAGGTGGTGTTGCAGACGTGCGAGTTGCACACGTTCGGGTCGTCACCGTTGCCGTCGGTCGGCGAGTCGCTGGACCGGCCGTACCGGGCCTCGTTGTACTTGACCTTGACCCAGTCGGTGACCTCGCCCGCGACGCTGTACCGCCCCGAGGACTGGGTCTCGTAGTAGGTCTTGACCGACTCGACGCCGCTGCCCTCACCGAAGTACAGCTTCCGGTAGTAGTCGGCGTCGTAGTTCGGCTGCCACACGGTGGAGTTGTCCACCGCCCGGTTGGGCTGCGGGATCTGGTTGTTCAGCGGACCGTCGTACTTCGTCGGACCGGGCACCTGGGGGTTGGTGTCCCGATCCGGGAACCGCGGGTCCCGCTCGTCACCGAACTCGGCCAGGATGACGAAGATGTGGTCCGTCTTCTCCCGGGCCAGCTCGACGTACTGGTCGGTGGTGTTGGTGCCGCCGGCGAGAGTGCGGGCGCCCGCCTTACCGGCCGGGCCGGCACTGACGGTCTCACCCACCTTCACGACGGTGCTGCCGTTGCGCTTCTCGGGCTTGGCCTTGCCGTTGATGACGCTGGTGAGGCCCTCCTGGCGCAGCGCGCGCCGCTTGTCCTCAAAGGGGTTCGGCAGTTCGTCCCGAGTCGGGGCTGGCTCGGAGACCGACGGGGCTGACGTCGGCGCCTTCGCCACGGGAGCCGCCACCGCGGACGAGCCAACAGCCAAGCTCGTCGCGGTCAACGACAACCCGAGTAGCCCCACTGCGACTTTGCGCACGTGGTACCTCCGGTGTAGGGGGAGCCGACGGGACATGACGCAGTCACGCCGGCGCAGGTGGACCCAGTTGTGGGACCACTGTGAACCTAGACACCACCGGGAATCATGTGAAGTACCGTGCGTCGTTTTATTGCAGAAACTTCGTGGACAAGACCTTCGATGTCACAACCCGGCCGTCCGGATGACCACCTCGGGCCGGTTCACCGATCCCACTCTCGGTCATTCTCTGACCACCGTCGATACACGCCGGAAATGCGACGACCCGTCCGGAGCGACCGCTCCGGACGGGTCGTCGAGGTGCCTCGGGTCAGCTCCGAGCCGGAGTTACATAAACCGTGGCGGATGAATTGTCCCGAGCCGCGCGCTTGATGGTCAGCGAAACGCCGTAGCTGACGCCCGCGTCACCGGGATTGCCGGACCCCAGCACGATGGCCCCGCCGCCGAGGGTGACGCCGTAGTAGTCCAGCGCCGGCGTTCCGTCCGGATTGACCACCCGGGTGGTGTAGCTGGCGTTGCCCCGCGACGGGACCACCACCGAGGCGTCGTTGTCCCGGGCGTACGCGCTGCCGTCCCGGATCTCGATGCCCGGGTACCAGCCCTTGGCGTCGCTGAACGCCGGCACCGCCCGCTGGCTGCCGAAGTTGGTGCAGTACTCGCTGTACGGCTCGTCGGCCGCTTCCAGACATTCCCGGAACGGGTACGTCCGGTGCAGCGTGAACGCCGCGTTCGACGACTGCGGCCGGCTGGGCAGGTTGTCCAGCACCGACGGGTCCTTCTCGGCCGCCACCCCCTGCCGGCGGTACGGGTCGAAGTGCGAGTCGACGATGAGCAGGCCACCCTTGGCGCCGTAGCTGGGTAGCGCGGTCATCTGGGCGGTGACGTGGTTGACGTCGCCCAGCGCGGTGTCCCGGTACCAGACCAGCAGGCCGGGAGCGTTGTAGGACACCCGGTCGACCTTCCACGCCTCGTGCGAGTACGCGGTGTCGTAGGCGTACTTCAGGCCCTTGTCGAAGCCGTCGAAGTTGCGCCACTCCGCCAGGTAGTACTGGGACTTGACCTGGGTACCGCTGTCGATCTGCCAGCCCGCTCCGGTGGTGTCGGTGAACGAGCCGACGGTCGCGGTCCAACCGTTCGCCCCGCCCTCGACGTCGTCACTCCAGGTGGTGCTGCCACCGCCGGTGACCGAGAAGTCGTCGGCGAACCAGCCCCGCTCCTCGAACGCGGCGTCGGTGGCCTGGCGCAGCCGCACCTGGACGGTGCTGCCCGCGAACCCGCTCAGATCGACGTAGTCGTGCCGCCAACCGCCGCTGTCGCCGGTCAGGCCGTACTTCTTGCCGCCATAGTCGGCCATCCGGCCGTTCGGGTCGGCGTAGCCGTCGTCGGTCGAGACGAGGTTTCCGGTGGCGTCGTAGACCTTCTGTTCGGCCCAGGTCCGGCCACCGTCGGTGGAGACCTCGACGAAGCCGTAGTCCCAGTCCTCCTCGATGACGTAGTTGTTCCACATCCAGAACTTCGCGTCGGCGCCCGCCGGCACGCTCACCGAACGGCTCAACGTCACGTCGGCCCAGTCCTGGTCGGCGTTGCTGTACCACATCTTGGCGCCGCTGTGCGGAGTCGCCAGCGTGAGCACCTTGTCCGGCAGGTCGACCTTGATGCCGTCCTCGGTCCCGACCGGTGTCCGGGAGGTCTGCCCGACCTGGACGCTACGGGCGCGGCTGCCCGGCGTGAACTCCAGCGGGTCGGCCCAGCCGAGCACCCACTTGTCCCACAGGCCCATGTGGGTGGGCAGGGCCTGGATGATCTCGCCGGAGTGTGAACCGGAGGACATCAGGTCCCAGAAGTCGACGTCCGAATCGGCCGCGCCCGAGGTGTCGTACAGGTCGGGCAGGCCCAGGTCGTGGCCGTACTCGTGGGCGAACACGCCCACCCCGGAGTCCTCCGGCTGCACGATGTAGTTCGAGACCTTCAGGCTGGTGCCGGGGATGGTGTAACCGCCCGTGACCGCCGACGAGTGCGCCCAGATCGAGTACGGACCCTCCGCGCCGCCGCCGCCGGACTTGTCCTCACCCGCGTGCACCAGCACCAGGTGGTCGACCACGCCGTCCGGCTCGAAGTAGTTGCCGTCGCCGTCCCGGTCGCCCTGGTCCTCGACGTCGTAGTCGGCCCAGGGGAAGTGCGGGTCCGCCTTGGCCAGCGCGTCGATCGCGTCCGTGGCCAGCCGGCCCGGACCGAGCGGGTTGTCCGGGTGCCCGTTCATCGCCTGCATCTCCGGGGCGACCCAGTTGCCGTCGGCGTCCTTGGAACAGAGGGTGGCCGCGTACCACGCCTCCGAGTGCGGCACCGTGATCCACGGGCTGGCCTGCCCGTTCACCGTGTACGCGCCCTTGGACATCTCCGAGTACATGTTGTGCATCGTGCGGCCGGCCAGGTTGATGCCCGGCTTGCCGTCCGGCCCCCGCAGGTCGGTGCGGACCCGCTGGGTGATGCCCTCCGTGCTGTAGAGCATCTTGTTGTAGTGCGCGGAGGAGAAGTCCGGCACCCACATCGAGTTGTTGTCCTTGTGCGGCAGGGTCGCCGGGTTGGGGATCTTGTTGTGCGTCGGCCCGTTCTGCACGGTGCCCGGCACGCAGGTCCGGTCCTCCGTCACGGTCTTCGGCACCATCGTGCCGGTGAAGTCGTCGTTGGCCGCCGGGTTGAACTCCACGAGTACGGTCAGCAGCTTCGCGACCTGGGTCTGCTTCGCCTGCTTGATCTTGCGCGGGCTCTTCCGGTCGCGGACCGCCCTGGCTTCCAGCCGGGCCAGCTCGCGTGCCGTGACCGGGTTGCCCCGGGCGTACTTGTGGTCGATCGCCTTGGCCTTGGTCAACGCCGGGGCGTAGACCCCGGCGGTGCCCTTGACCAGATGTTCGGTATCGGACTGCACAGTGGGTTCGGCGTAGTTGATGTAGTACTCGTCCGGTCCGATGACGGCTCCCGCCGGACCGGCGGTCACCGCCGCCGAACCGCCGGACACGGTCAGCGCGCTGGCGACGAGGGCGAGCGCGGGTAGCGCGACAAGCAGACGCCGGCGCGACCGGGTTCGGGTATGTGGATGGTTCATGCCGCTCCAATTCCGATGGCATGGGGAGGGAGTGGAAGCCGGACGCCCGCTCGGAGGGGTCGGATCAGCCGAGCGGCCCGACGGCATGAAGCTAAGTTGACAGTTCCCAGATGGCAAGTGTCCGGCGGTCGTCGGTACCCGAACGGGCGAGGGCGGCGGTCCGTGTGGACCGCCACCCTCGAGTCACTTTCCGGTCGAGATCAGTCCTCGTCGGACTTTCCGGACCGCATCCCCGAGGAGATCAGGTCCATCACCGACGAGTCCTGCAGGGTGGTCACATCGCCCAGCGACCGGTTCTCCGCGACGTCCCGGAGCAGCCGACGCATGATCTTCCCGGATCGGGTCTTGGGCAGCTCGGCTACGAGCATGATCTGACGCGGCTTGGCGATCGGCCCGAGCGTCTTCGCCACGTGGTTGCGCAGTTCGGTGATGAGGGCCTCGCCCGCCTCCCCCTCGGCGTCGACGTTGCCGCGCGGGATCGTGAACGCGACGATCGCCTGCCCGGTGGTCGGGTCGGTGGCTCCCACCACCGCGGCCTCGGCGACCGACGGATGCGAGACCAGCGCCGACTCCACCTCGGTGGTCGAGATGTTGTGCCCCGACACCAGCATCACGTCGTCGACCCGGCCGAGCAGCCACAGATGACCGTCGTCGTCCTTCTTCGCCCCGTCACCGGCGAAATAGACCCAACGACCGCCCTCGGCGCCCGCGCCGCCGGTCTCGCTACCGGCGCCCGCGCCGCTGTGCTGGCCGTCGGCGCCCGCGCCGCTGTGCTGGCCGTCGGCGCCCGCGCCGCTGTGCTGGCTGTCGGCGCCCGCGCCGAAGCGCGACCAGTAGGTTTCCAGGAAGCGCTTGTCGTCGCCCCAGATGGTGCGCAGCATGGAGGGCCACGGCTCGCGCAGGACCAGGTAGCCACCGCCGCCGTTCGGCACCGAGTTGCCCTGGTCGTCCACCACGTCGGCACTGATCCCCGGCAGCGGCGACATCGCGCTGCCCGGCTTGGTCGCGGTCACCCCGGGCAGCGGGGAAATCATCATGCCGCCCGTCTCGGTCTGCCACCAGGTGTCCACCACCGGGCAGTTGCCCCGGCCGACGAACTCCCGGTACCACATCCACGCCTCGGGGTTGATCGGCTCACCGACGCTGCCCAGCAGGCGCAACGAGGACAGGTCGTACTCCTGCGGGATGTCCTCGCCCCACTTCATCATGGTGCGGATCAGGGTCGGCGCCGTGTACAGGATGCTCACCTTGTACCTGTCGACGATCTCCCAGAACCGGCCCCGGTGCGGGGTGTCCGGCGTCCCCTCGTACATCACCTGGGTTGCGCCGTTGGACAGCGGCCCGTAGACGATGTACGAGTGCCCGGTCACCCAGCCGATGTCCGCGGTACACCAGTAGACGTCGGTCTCCGGCTTGAGGTCGAACACCGCGTGCGTGGTGTAGGAGATCTGGGTCAGGTAACCGCCCGTGGTGTGCAGGATGCCCTTCGGTCGGGCCGTGGTGCCGCTGGTGTAGAGGATGAACAGCGGGTGCTCGGAGTCGAACGGCTGCGCCTCGTGGGTGTCGGCGGCCGTCTCCACGGTCTCGTGCCACCACACGTCCTTGTCGCCCCAGTTCACCCGCTCACCGGTGCGGCGCACCACCAGCACGTGCTCCACGGTGTCGCACCGGGAGACGGCCTCGTCGACGGTGGACTTCAGGTCGGACGGCTTGCCCCGGCGGTATCCGCCGTCGGCGGTGATCACCAGCTTGGCGCTGGCGTCCTGGATCCGGCTGGTCAGGGCGTCGGCGGAGAAACCACCGAAGACCACACTGTGGGTGGCGCCGATCCTGGCGCAGGCCAGCATCGCCACCGCCGCCTCGGGGATCATCGGCAGGTAGATCGCCACCCGGTCGCCCGCCGTGACGCCCAGCTCGGTCAGCGCGTTGGCGGCCTGGCTGGTGAGCCGGAGCAGGTCGGCGTAGGTGATCGTCCGGGTGTCACCCGGTTCGCCCTCCCAGTGGATGGCCACCCGGTCGCCGTTGCCGGCCGCCACGTGCCGGTCCAGGCAGTTGGCCGCGACGTTCAGCTGGCCGCCGACGAACCACTTCGCGAACGGGGGATTGGACCAGTCGAGCGTTTCGTCCCATTCCCGGGCCCAGTCCAGTCGGCGGGCCTGACGGGCCCAGAACGCCAGCCGGTCACCGGCCGCCTCGTCGTACGCGCCGGCGGTCACGTTGGCGTCGGCGGCCAGCCCGTCCGGCGGCGGGAAGACCCGAGTCTCGTTCAACAGATTGGCCAGCGTCTCGCTCATCTCAGCCTGTCCCTCCGCTTCCCGTGACCTACGTCTCCCGACCCTAGTCGCGCTCCGCGGAACACCGCGAGCGCGGGCACCGGGGTGACCTGCACCGGGCGCCGAACGACCGGTGCCGGGCGCCTGACGGCACCCCTCGCGCTGGTCGCCGTACCTCGGGGCGGTGGATTGTCGTACCCCCGGGGTCGGCGGCGGGACCGCTGGCTAGCGTTGCGGGCGTGACCACCGACCCACTCGCCCCGCTGCTCGCCCTCGCCGACATCGCGCCGGCCGTCGACCGTGCCCGCGACCGGGTCGACCAGGCGCTGCGGCACCGCGCGCTGCGCCGCCAGGGCGGCCAGGTCGCGGCCGAGGTCAGCCTGCGGTCCGCGGTGGCCAGCGCCGCGCTGGAAGGACACGGGTACGACCGGGAGAGCGTCCGGGCCGGTACGGTCACCGACCCGGTGGTGCAGGGGGCCCTGCGGGTGGCCGGTGCGCTACCCGGACTGGCCGACCAGTGGCAGCGCGCGCCCCGGCAGGTGCTCGCCCGGCTGCACGTGCTGGCCGCCCGGGACGCGGTGCCACCGGCCGACCTGGGCCGGCCGGTCGGCGAGCCCGTGCCCGGCGGCGCTGGCGGACCGGACGGTGCCGGCGGACCTGGCCGGCCGGACCCGTCGCCGGCGGTGGCGGCCCGGCTGACCGGGCTGGTCGACCTGGTGGCCGGCGGCACGTCGGTGTCCCCGCTCGTGCTGGCCGCCGTGGTCCACGGCGAGCTGTTGGCGCTGCGGCCGTTCGCCGGACCCGTCGGCCTGGTGGCCCGGGGAGTGGCCCGGCTCACCCTGATCGCCGGCGGTTTCGACCCGCGCGGCCTGGTCGCGGTGGACGTCGGTCACCACGAGCGGGAACCCGAGTACGTCGGCGCGGCCGGCGCGTTCGCCACCGGCACCCCCGACGGGCTGCGCTCCTGGCTGCGCCACTACACGGCTGCCATCGAGGCCGGCGTCGACCAACTAACCGAGATCGCCGACCAGCTTTGATGAAAGGAAGGGCACCTTGTTATCGCTTTTTGTAGAGGAAGGGTCCCCTGTTAACGGATCCGGCTCCTGAGTCGGGGCAGCGCCGAGGCTCGGCGTACCGGGCCTCGGAGGAAGCTGGATTTCGGGTGGCGCCGGATCTCGGCGGCCGGGTGTCAGGCGGTGCTGGCGATCCGGGACCGCCGGTGCCGGCCGTACCATGCGACCCCGATCGCCACCCCCACCCCGACGCCGATCGCCGCGGCCGCGACCGGTACGGCCGGCCGCTCGCGCAACCGGCGGCCCAGCGGAATGGGATGACGGAACTCCAGGATCGGCCAGCCCTGCTCGGTGGCGAGCTTGCGCAGCGGCCGGTCGGGGTTGACCGCCGTGGGATGACCGACGCATTCCAACAGCGGCCGGTCACTCATCGAGTCGGAGTACGCGTAGCACTCGGACAGGTCGTACCCGCGTTGCCCGGCCAGTTCCGTCACCGCCGAGACCTTGCTCGGGCCCGCCGCGTAGAACTCGACCTCGCCGCTGTACCGCCCATCGGCCACCGACATCCGGGTGGCGATGACGTCCGTCACCCCGAGCAGCGCTCCGATCGGCCGGACCATCTCCTCGCCGGAGGCGGACACCAGCACCACGTCCCGGCCGACCGCCTGGTGCTGCTCGATCAGTGCGGCGGCCTCGGCGTAGACATACGGATGGATCAGGTCGTGCAGGGTCTCGGCGACGATCTGGCGGACCTGTTCCACGGGCCAGCCCTTGCAGAGAGCGGCCAGATAGTCCCTGGTCCTGGCCATGGTCTGCTCGTCCGTGCCGCCCAGCCGGAACATCAGCTGGGCATACGCGGACTTCACGACGTCCCGTCGGGTGATCAGCCCGTCCCGGTAGAACGGACGCCCGAACGCCAAGGCGCTGGACTTGGCGATGACGGTCTTGTCGAGGTCGAAAAAGGCGGCACTTCGGCCCACGGCGCGCAAGTCTAGCCGGATGGTCTATCGTCGGCGGGTGCGCGGGGTCACATCCGCACGTCAGGGCCGGTAAGGTCCTGATCCGGCGGTCGAGGACGCCGGCGCTGGACGACGCGCTGGCTCCGCGGAAATTTGCAGGGAGTGGACGCTTCAGCACTCGACGTATACGGGAGCGCTGAGGCATGCTTGTATTTGCGACACAGATTCATAGATTGACCCTCGGCGGTTGCACCCCCCGTAACCGCTGAGTGGGATCGGCTCAACCCCCCCGGAGCCGAACCCGCAGACGACCCCCGTCTCCCCCCGACGGGGGTCGTCTCCTATCCGGGTTCGGGTAGATCCCCAGCTCATAGCCCCTCTTCCTCGTCTACCAGGGTGTCATCCTGGGTCGTTTCCCCGCCGGAAGGCAGCAGAGAGGCAGCAGCACCACCGAAGGCCGCCAGGACCCGGTCGGCGTAGTCATCGGGCGTGTGGCCAGATCAGGGCGCGTAGCTGGGGTCGGCGACGGTCTCGGCGATGCGGGTGAGCCAGTGCAGGTCGTTGGCTCGAGATTCCGGACTGGCGTCGGGGTTGAGGATGCTATGGAGGAACGCGGCGACGTCGTCGAGGTGCCGCTCGCTGCGGTAGTAGCTCAGCATGGTCCGGTCCGGTTCTAGCGGCCCATAGCCTCGGCGGAAGAGTTCGGCGCGGTGCGCGTTGATCGGGTGGTCGCCGAAGTCTTGGCTGTAGATGAACATCAGGTCCCGCTCGCGCGGTGCGAGGATCGGCGCATCCCAGTCCACGACGTGCAGTGCACCGTCGCCGTCAGCGATCAGGTTGCCGGGGTGGATGTCGGCGTGGCAGATGACGTGTTGAGCTTGCGTCACGCGGGAGGCGAGGTCATCCACCGTTGCCGATAAGTGATGCAGTGCGGCGCCGTACCGGTCCCAGAAAGCGTCGAGGGCCTCGCTCGCCGCGGCCTGCCCGCCGAGGGTTGTCAGCCGCTCGCCGGCGCTTGATCGGTAGGTCTCGACCGGCAGGACGGCGGCGATGTCGGCGCTCGGCGTGACCGCATGCAGACGACCCAGGAACTCGCCGTACTCGATCCACTGGCGGTCGGTGAGGCCGCGGCTCCACAGGCTGCCGCCGTCGTGGAACGGGTACAGCAGCAGCTGGTAGCCCCCGAACCCGTGACTGGCTCCGCCGTCTGGAAGGTCGATCGGTGCTACGACCTGCCTGACGCGTTGCGCTCTGAGGAACCCGGGCAGCAGGACGGCGGCTCGGGCGAACTCGCCGCGGCGCATCTTCAGGAAGTAGCGCTCGCCGTCGGACGTGTCTACCCGGTACGCCCATGCCTGCCCGTCAAGCCCAACCGGCATAAACACGAGGTCGGCGATGTTCACGGCCCAGGCGGCGGCCACCTCAGCCGCCAGAAGCCGCTGGTCAACGCCAGGCTTGTCGATCATCGACGGAGCGTTGCAGTTCGCAGTCCGGCCGGCAAGGGGTTTGCCACCTGTAGGCGGAGTCAGCAGCGAACCCCGACCAGGCTCCCCGGCCGAGGGTTGGCCTGGCTCACCGGCGGAACGGCTGTCGACAGCAACGCTGACAGCAACGTCACCGGACGGCGGCACCCTGACGAGCGCTGGCACGAACGAAGCTCCGAGCGCGCAGCCGTTGCCGGACGCGTGCGGACGAGGCGCACAGAGCTTGTAAGCGAGACGTCGTGCAGCACCGAGGCAGCGAGAAGGCAGCGAGAGCGTTGATCAGGGTCATGTCGGCCCGTCAACGCACAGCAGATGAAGCGTGCACGCCAGTGCCATTCGGCAACGGCTGCCAATGATCGACAGCCCAGGCCCGGCTCCCCCCGACGGGGGTCGTCTCCTTTTCCGGGGTACGTCATTCCCGCAGCCCATGGCGTTTCTGGCGGATCCCGGGGCGTTTCTGGTCGACCGTGGATCACCGGTCGCACCGATCACCGGTCGCATCGATCACCGGTCGCTCCCGGGAGCGGTGAGTCGGGCGAGGGTTGGCGAGTCCGGCCAACTGAAGCGCAACTTGTACGGGGCGCCGTTGAGCCGGCCCGGTACGCCTCCCGGCGCTTCCACGACGGCCCGTTCGACGGGTTCACCGCCACAGGCCCGGTAGAACCCCTGTGCGGCGGTGTTCTGTTCGAGCACCCACAGGTGCAGCGCCACCCGCCTGGCCCGATCCTGAACGACGGTCGCCGCCCGGCGGAGGAGGGCGCTGCCGACACCCGTACGCCGGCGGTGGTTCGCCACGTGGAGGTTGTCGACCAGGCTGCCCCACCGGGGATCCTCGTCGAGGACGACGTGGATGAAGCCCACCAGCCCGGTGTCGTCCTCGGCGACGGTGGTCGCGGTGTGACCGGGGGACGCCAGGCGCGCCGACCACAGCCCGCGCCGGTCGGCGGCGACATCGCCGTCCAGGAACGCATCGGCGTACGCACCGCGGTAGTGCCGTCGCCAACTGTCGGCGTGCAGCAGCGCTATCCGATCGGCGTCGTCGACGCCGGCCGTGCGGAACTGCGGTGTGGTCATGGTTCGCCCCCGAGGATGGTTGTCGCCACGGCCAGTGAAGCTGGCCCGGACCAGATGGATATCACCGACGGTTCGGGGATCGCGCCGATTTTCCATCCATCGACGTTTGTCGTCGAAACCGAGGGTGAACGATTTCATCCACTTCGTCGCAGTACTCATAGCAGATCGACACCAATCATGGGGGTTGTCCACAGCCCCCCCCGGTTGTCCACAGGCCACTCCGGACGTTCGCCACCGGCCACCCGGGAACGCGACGCTGAACGGGTCCAACCAGCCCGCACCGCCGCCGGAGGTCCGCGATGTCCACCCGTACGCTGCCCGTCGCCGACCGACGGCTCCCGCTCGTCGTCACGTCCGACGGCGGTCTCCTCGACGAACTGCTCCGGTTGGCCGCCGCGGCCGGTACCGAGGTCGAGGTGGCCGCCGATCCGGCCGCGGCCCGGTCACGTTGGTCCCGCGCGCCGCTGGTGCTGGTCGGTGCCGACCAGGCCCAACCCTGTCTGCGGGCCCGGCTGCCACACCGGTCCCCACTGGTGCTGGTCGGCCGGTCCGGATTGGCCGATCCCGGCTGGGAGATCGCCGAGTTGATCGGCGCCCAGCACGTGGCGATCCTGCCGGCTGCCGAGCCGTGGGTGGTGGACCGGCTCGGGGACACCGTCCCACCGACCGGCGCCGTCGGTCCGGGCCGGGTGGTGGCGGTGATCGGTGGTCGGGGCGGAGCCGGGGCGAGCGTCCTGGCTGGCGGGCTCGCGATCACCGCCGGCCGACGTGGCCTGCGGACCCTGCTGATCGACGCCGATCCGTTGGGCGGCGGTCTGGACCTCGTGCTCGGCTGGGAGGAGATCGAGGGGCTGCGTTGGCCGGCTCTGCGGGCGACCGACGGGCGGGTTGACGCGCCGGCCCTGGTGCGGGCGCTGCCCAGCCGCGGCGACCTGGTAATGATCTCCTGGGACCGGGGGGATCCGCTGAGCCTGCCCGCCGAGGCGATGGCTGCCGCGCTGGACGCCGGGCGGCGCAGCCGGGACATCCTGATCGTCGACCTGCCCCGGCAACTTGACGACGCCGCCGTGATCGCGCTCCAGTCGGCCGACCTCGGGCTGGTGGTGGTGCCGGCCGAACTGCGTGCCACGGCGGCGGCTGCCCGGGTGGTGCGGACGGCCCTGCCACACTGTCCGAACCTGTCGCTGGTGGTCCGGGGGCCCGCACCCGGCGGTCTGCGGGCCCGCGAGGTGGCCCGCTCGCTCGACCTGCCGCTCGCGGGCACCCTGCGCCCCGAACCGGGTCTGCGCCGGGCCCTCGAACGGGGGGAGGCGCCAGCCTCGTCCGGCAACGGGCCGCTGGCCGCACTGTGCCAGCGGGTGGTCGCCAACCTCGAAGGTACGCCGAGGGCGGGTGCGGCATGAGCCGGCCGATGCCGGTTCACCGAACCGAACACGGCGGGGTGCCGGAATGAGCGCCGAACTGTCCGACCGGGTCCGCCGGCGGTTCGCGGTCCGAGGCACGGCGGTCACCCCCGCGGCGGTGGTGGAGGCGATCCGGGAGGAGCCGGGCGCCGTGGTGCTGGGCGACACCACGGTGCTGCGGGTGGCCGCCCAGGTCCACGACGAACTGGCCGGCGCCGGGCCCCTCGCGCCACTGCTGGCCGATCCGGCGGTCACGGATGTACTGGTCAACGGGGTGCGGGTGTGGGCGGACCGGGGGCACGGGCTCAGCCCGGTCTCGTTGGACCTCGGTGACCGGGCGGACGTGCGCCGCCTCGCCCAACGGCTGGTCGCCGCCGGCGGCAGGCGGCTGGACGACGGGTCGCCGTTCGCGGACGCCTGCCTGCCCGACGGCACCCGGTTGCACGCCGTGCTGCCGCCGGTGGCCACCGACGGCCCGTACCTGTCACTGCGTACCTTCCGGCAGCGACCGTTCACCCTCGACGAACTGGTACGTCAGGCCACGGTCCCGGAGCCGGTGGCGGAACTGCTGACCGCGCTGGTGGCCGCCCGCCTGGCATACCTGGTCGTCGGTGGGACCGGATCCGGCAAGACCACGCTGCTCAACACGCTGCTCGGGCTGGTGCCACCCACGGAGCGGATCGTCCTCGTGGAGGACGCCGCCGAGTTGCGTCCGGTCCATCCACACGTGGTGGGGTTGCAGACCCGCACCTCCAACGTGGAGGGGCAGGGATCCGTGCAGCTGACCGACCTGGTACGCCAGGCGCTGCGGATGCGACCGGACCGGCTGGTGATCGGCGAGTGTCGCGGCGCCGAGATCGTGGATCTGCTGTGCGCGCTCAACACCGGGCATGACGGCGGCGCCGGCACCCTGCACGCCAATGCCCCCCGGGACGTACCGGCCCGGTTGGAGGCCCTGGGAATGCTCGGCGGGCTGCCCCGGGCGGCGTTGCACGCGCAGGTCGCGGCGGCGCTCCAGGTGCTGGTCCAGGTCCGACGACGGCCCGAGGGTCGGGTCGTGGAATCCGTCTGCGTGCTGACGCCGTACGGTCCGGACCGGCTGGTGACCGTGCTACCGGCCTGGCGCCGACCGACGGGTGCGGGACCGGCTCGAGCCGTGCTGGCCCGATTGATCGCGGACCGTGGGGTGAGGGTGCCGCCGATCCTGGTTCCCGGCTCAGCGCCCGGCGGTCCGTGCTCGGCACCGGAAGCCGGTGCGGATCGGTGAACGCCGTCCAACCGTTGGTCGGCGCGGTGCTCGCGATGCTGGCGTTCGGCTGGCCCGGTGGGCTCCGCCGGTGGACCGCCGCTGTCCTGCCGTTCGTCGCGCCGCTCCGCCGTTCTGCGCGCCGCCTGCTGGAGCGGTTCACCGCCACCCGCCGTCGGACGGTCGTCGGCGTCGCCGTGTTGGGCGCGGCAACGGGAGGGCTGTTCGCCGGCCCGGTGGCGGGGTTCGCGCTGGCCGCGTACGGCGGGTTCGCCGCGCACGCCGTGCTGCGGGGGCGGGCCGGGCGGATGGCCCGGGACGAGCGGCGGCGCCAACTCGACCGGTTGGGCGCCCTGGCCGCCGACCTGCGGGCCGGCTCGTCGCCACCCCGGGCAGGGGAGCGCACCGGAGCGGACGATCCCGATGGCGAGGTCACCCGGACCGCTCACCCGCTCGTCCGCCCTCCGGGGCGGGAGCCTGTCGGCAGCCAGCCTGGCGGACGGGTGGCGGACCTGATCGCGTCAGCCGTCCGGATCGCTGAAAGTACCGGAGCTCCGCTGGCTGACCTGCTCGACCGGATCGAGGCGGACGCGCGATCGATTGACCGCGGCCTGGCTGCCGCCGCTGCTCAGGCGGCCGGTGCGCGGGCGACCGGTTGGCTGTTGGCCGGTCTGCCGGCCGGTGGCATCGCCCTTGGCTACGGCATCGGGGTGGACCCGCTCGCGGTGTTGCTGCACAGCTCCGTCGGGGCGGCCTGCGCGATCGGGGCCGTCGTGCTCCAGGTGACCGGCCTCGCCTGGGCGGACCGGCTTGCCGCCGTCGGATCGGAGGCCCGGTGACGACCACCCGGAGTTGGCGTACCGGAACGTCCAGCTCCGCTGGAAGCGTCCTGTCCGCCGAAGCCGTCCGATATGCCAAAGCCGTCGGCTCCGCCGGAATCGTCGGCTCCGCCGGAATCGTCGGGTCCGCCGAAATCGTGGGGTCCACCGGGTTCGTCCGGTCCGTCGGGGTCGCCGGGAGCCTCGTGCCGGACTGGGCAGCCGCGCCCGGCCCGCCAGCGAAGATCGTACTGGTCACGGCCGCCGGGTTGGCGCTGCTTGGAGGGGCCTGGCTGGCCCGCCGTCGGCGGGCGCGGCGCCGCCTGCGGCGACTCGGCCTGCGGCAGCCCGGTCTGCGGCGGCGCGACCCGCGGACCGGTGGCGCGGTGGGTCTGCCAGCCGTCCAGACCAATCTGGACGGGTCGCTGATGGCCCGCCGCCCTACGGACCGTCCGTGGCGGCTCGACCGGATCCGGATGGTCTGCCTGCTGACCGGGCTGGCGACGGTGCTGGTGCTCGGCGGCTGGTCGGGCCTGGTCGTCGCCGGGTTGGCAACGGTCGGGTTGGATCGCGGGCTGCGCCGCCTGGAACCGGCGGGCGAGCGGCGCCGTCGAGAGCGGGAAGCCGCCGACCTGCCTCTCGCCGCCGACCTGATGGCAGCGGTCATGCGGGCCGGGGCACCCACCGAACACGCGACCAGCGTCGTTGCCGAGGCGATCGGCGGCCCGTTGGGCGAGCGGCTGCACCGGGTCGGTCGGACGCTGCGCCTCGGCGGCACTCCGGCGGAGGCCTGGGCATATCTGGGTGCCGGCGAGGGAGCCCGGCGGCTGGCCCAGGCGGCCGTCCGGTCCACCGGCAGCGGTGCGTCGCTGTCCGGAGCGTTGCTCCGGCTCGCCGAGGACCTGCGAGCGGACCGGGCCACCGCCGTCGAGGCCGCGGCCCGGCGCGCCGGGGTGCTGATCGTGCTGCCGCTGGGCCTGTGTTTCCTGCCGGCTTTCATCCTCGCCGGGCTCGTCCCGGTGATCGTCGCCGTTCTCGGTGACGTGCTGTGAACCCCGCATCGGAAGAACCAATCGAGAGACAAGGAGTACAACGTGCGAACTCTGCTCGACCGCTTGCGCGACGACGCCGGGATGAACACGGCGGAGTACGCCGTCGGCACCCTGGCCGCCGTGGCCTTCGCCGGCATCCTGCTCAAGGTGCTCACCTCCGGCAACGTGCAGGCAGCGCTGACGGCGGTGATCGACCGGGCGTTGAAGTGACCCGGCGCCGGCCGCCCGGCCGTGCCCACGGCGACCGGGGTTCGTTCACCGCGGAACTCGCGGCCGGTCTGCCGGCGCTCCTGCTGCTCCTGATGGCCGGGCTGACCGCCGTCAATGCCGTGACGGTCAAGGGGCAGTGCCTGGACGCGGCCCGGGAGGCGGCCCTCGCCGCCTCCCGGGGCGATGACGGCGCCTCGGCCGGGGCGGGGAGCGCGCCGGCCGGGGCAACCATCGACGTGTTCGTCGAGGGTGACCGGGTGGAGGTGACCGTCGTGGCACCGGTACGCGCGCTGGGCAACCGGTTGCCATCGCTGCGGATCAGCGCGACGGCCGTCGCGGTGGTCGAGCCGGGCGCTCCGGAGCCGGCGCCGTGACGTCGGCGCGGCGGTTCATCGGCTCAACGCCGACACGGCGCCAGGCGGTCGACTCGCGGCAACGGTTCGGTCGCCGCATGGGGACGACATCGTCGCGTCGGCTTGCCGGCGCAATGCCGACACGGCGATCAGCGGTTGGCTGGTGGCGCCGGTCGGGGCACCGTACGGGGCCGATGGACCGGGGCAGCGCGACCCTGTGGCTGCTCGCCATCGGTCTGCTGCTGGTGGTGGCGGGCACAGCCGGAGCGGCGGTGGGTGCCGCCCGGCTGGCCGGCCGGCAGGCTCAGGCCGCGGCGGATCTGGGCGCGTTGGCCGGGGCGACCAGGGCGATCGAGGGCGCCGAGGCGGCCTGCGCCAGCGCGACCGAGATCGTCTCGCGTAACGGAGCGCGGTTGGCTGGATGTCGGGTCGAAGCGCTGGACCTGCTGATCACCGTGGTGGTGACGGTCAGCCCGCTACCCGGCCTCGACCGCACGGTGACGGCGTCCGCCCGCGCCGGCCCGCTCCGGGGCTGAGCGCGCCGGACGGGTTGAGGACAGCGCACCAGAGCCGGCTCGGTCCGGCTGAACCGCGGCAGTCATCCCGGGACAACTGGTCGGGCCGGCCCTGAGCCGGGGCGTGGACCGCACTGGTCCGCGCCCCGACTACCGGAAACCGGTCAGCGGGACTGGAGCGCGTCCAGGCCGACCGCCATCGCGATCACCAGGCGACGGTCCAGACCCGGGTGCGGGATGTCGATCACGTACCGGTCCCGCAGGCCCCACTTCTTGACCACCGAGAACGCGACCTGCCCGTTCATGGTGAAGTCGAAGTGGTAGGGCAGCCAGGACAGCGAGTCCACGAACCGACGCAGCAGCGCCACCGGCAGGCTGCGCTCCTGCCCGGTCGCCACGCCAAGGCCGGGCTGCTCAAGGTGCCAGGTCGAGCGCAGCAGCGACGCCTTGAAGTCCTTCCGGAACAGCCCGAGGGGAGTACCGGCCGAGTCCGTCACGTCGTAGGTGGCGCCGAGGTCCATCACCTGCCGGGCCTTGAAGCCCAGCACCGGGTACTGCTTGCTGTCGTCGGTGTAGAGCGTCACCTGCTCCTTGAAGGCGAGCCGCTTCTGCTGCGCGAACGCCAGCATCTCGCCCTCAGAACCGTCCGGTGCGACCGAGCGCACCTCGTACTGGTTCACCATCATCCGGAGCCGTTGCCGGATGAAAAGCTGCCGCTGCGCCTGCAACTGCGCAAGATCCATTGTTTTTACTCCTCAATTGTCCGCGGGAGTCTCGCATATCTGGGTAGGACGCCGGGGCCCCGCCATTGGCCGGTACGAGACCGGTTGAGCCGGCGCAACCGTCAGTCGACAGGCAGGTCCGGCAGGTTCGCCAGCACCACGTCGAGCACCGTCACCGCCGGCCCCTTGGCGAGTGGATTGTTGCCGTTGCCGCATTTGGGGGACTGCACGCAGGACGGGCAACCGGTCTCGCAGCCGCACTCGACGATCGCGTCCCGGGTGGCCCGCAGCCAGTCGGTGGCCGCGTGGTACGCCCGCTCCGCGAACCCGGCCCCGCCGGGGTGCCCGTCGTACACGAAAACGGTGGGTGCCTCGGTGTCCGGGTGCAGCGCGGTGGACAGCCCGCCGATGTCCCACCGGTCGCAGGTGGCGACCAGCGGCAGCAGCCCGATGGCCGCGTGCTCGGCGGCGTGCAGCGCACCGGGCACGTCGGGCGGCTCGACACCGGCCAGGTCCAGGGCCCGGGGCGAAACGGTGAACCACACGGCCACCGTGCGCAGTTCCCGGGCCGGCAGGTCGAGCGGTCGGGTGTCCAGCACCTCGCCCGTGGCGATCCGCCGCCGCTGGTAGGAGACCACCTGGCTGGTCACGTCGACCTCGCCGAGGAACATCCCGACCGGACCGGCGTCGACGTAGGACCGGACCGAGACCACCGAGAGTGAGGTGACGTCGCGGGCGTGCGTCGACCAGTCCGGTTCCTCGGCGTGGACCAGCGCGCAGGCGCCGTCCAGGTCCAGCTCGTCCACCACGTACGAGACGCCCTGGTGCAGGTAGACCGCGCCGGGATGGACCAGCAGGTGCGAGGATGCCTCCTCCACGGTGCCGAGCAGCCGCCCGGTTGCCGACTCGACCACGCAGACCGGCGCCCCGCCGGTGCCGCGCAGGTCCACCTCCGGCCGCCCGGTGTGCCGCCAGTACCACCCGGTGGGGCGCCGCCGCAACGCGCCGGAGGCGGTAAGTGCCTCCACCGCGGCCGGTGCGCCCGGGCCGAACAGCTCCAGGTCGGACCCGGTCAGTGGGGCCTCGGCCGCCGCGCAGCACAGCTGCGGTCCGAGCACGTACGGGTTGCCCGCGTCCAGCACCGTCGCCTCGACCGGCCGCCCGAACAGCGCCTCCGGATGGTGGACGAGAAAGGTGTCCAGCGGGTCGTCCCGGGCGACCAGCACCGCCAGGGCTTCCCGGCCGGACCGGCCGGCCCGGCCCGCCTGCTGCCACAGCGAGGCCCGGGTGCCGGGATAGCCGCAGATCAGCACGGCGTCCAGCCCGGTCAGGTCGACCCCGAGTTCCAGCGCGTTCGTGGAGGCCAGTCCCAGCAGCTCACCGGAGAGCAACGCCCGCTCCAACTCCCGGCGTTCCTCCCGCAGGTAGCCGGCCCGGTAGGCGGCGACCCGCTGGCCGAGTCCGGGAACCGCCTCGTCGAGCGAGCGCCGGGCCGCCGTCGCGATCAGTTCCGCCCCGCGCCGGGACCGGACGAACGCCAGGGTCCGGGTGCCGGCCGCGACCGCGTCGCTCAACAGGTCGGCCGTCTCGCGCAGCGCCGACCGGCGGACCTGGGCCAGCTCGCCGACCCCGGCAACCTCGTCCGGGCCATCACCGCCGGCGCCCGGTGCGCCACCGGGACCGGACCGGCCGGCACCACCGGCGCTGGGTCGGCCACCGGGACCGGACTGGCCGTCGTGACCGGGACCCGGCTGGGCGTGGATGCGGTACGGCGGTGCGCCGGCGCCGGGTTCCGGCGGCAGCAGGGGCGGTTCCCAGAGCGCGAATGTGACCCCGCCGCGCGGCGAGGAGTCCTCGGTCACCGCGGTCACGGGTAGCCCGGTCAGCCGCTCGGCGGCGCCGGCCGGGTCGCCGACGGTCGCCGACGCGAGGACGAAGACCGGACCGCGGTTCACCGCCCGAGTTCCGGCTCCGGACGGGCCACCGGATCCGGGGGCTGCTCCGGGACCCGGTGGGGGATCGGCGAATCCGTGCGAGGGGTCGAGGACGACTCCGGGCCCACCCGGGCCGAGGCCGGCGGCACCCGGGCCGAGGCCGGCGGCCACCGGCCCGGCGGTGCGTCCGGTCCGGCCGAGGGCCCGGCCGGGTCCGCCGCCGTAGCGGTCCGCCTGGCGGCGCAGCCGACGCAGGACGTGGGCCACGTGCGAACCGAACACCCCCCGGTACGTATGGCACTCGTCGACGATCACGAAGGCGAGCCGGCGCAGGAACGTCGCCCAGCGGGCGTGTCCGGGCAGGATGCCGTGGTGCAGCATGTCGGGGTTGGTCAGCACGAACCGGGAGTGCTGCCGGATCCACTCCCGCTCGGCCTGCGGGGTGTCCCCGTCGTACGCGGCTGGTCGTACCCCCTCCAGACCCAGCTCGGCGAGGGCCCGGAGCTGGTCGGCGGCGAGTGCTTTGGTCGGCGCCAGGTAGAGCACGGTGGCGCGCGGGTCGGCGTGGAGGGTGGCCAGCGCCGGCAGTTGGTACGCGAGCGACTTGCCGGACGCGGTGCCGGTGGCGACGACCACGTGCCGGCCCTGGTACGCGAGCTGGGCCGCCTCGGCCTGGTGCCGCCAGGGAGCCGTCACGCCGCGTTCGGCGAACGCCTTGCGCAACTCGTCGGGGACCCACAGCGGCCAGTCGGTGGTCGTACCCGCACTGGCCGGCACCCGCTCGACGTGCGTGACCGGATCGGCGGCGGTGCGGGCGCGCAGCCGGTGCAGCAGCTCCGCCGGGTCCGGCGCGGCCGGCGACGGCCGGTCGGCCGCCTGCGGGTGGGTCCGGTCGGCCGCCCCCGGAGACGCCGGGTCCGGCGCGGCCGGTGGTGGCCGGTCGGCCGCTCCGGAACCCGCCGGTACGGTGGCTTCGGAGGTCACACCCTGCACTCTCGCACTCGCCGGGTGCCATGGAAAAGTCGGGTGTTGGGTAAGGGTGACCGGGCGGCGGCCGGTGCGGCCGGTCGGGCTCGATGGTTAGATGCCCAGAGCGTGCCGCCACCGGCGGCGGGCAGGATCCTGGGCAGCGTGTACGTCCCGGAGGAGGACCGATGGAGCTTTCGCTGGCGACCCGCACCGTCGCCGAACACACGGTGCTGGAGGTCGGCGGCGAGGTCGACGTCTACACCGCCCCGCGGCTGCGCGAACGGCTCATCGAGCTGATCGACGGCGGTGCGCGGAAGGTGATCGTCGATCTCGGTCGGGTCGACTTCCTCGATTCGACCGGCCTGGGCGTGCTGGTCGGCGCGCTCAAGCGGCTGCGCGCGGTACACGGCTCGTTCAGTCTGGTGTGCGACAAGGAACCGTTGCTCAAGATCTTCCGGATCACGGCGTTGGACCAGGTGTTCCCGCTCTACCCGACGGTCGAGGCGGCCATGGCCGGCGATGCCGCCGCTCCCAACACGTGATGTCCACGGTCCGACTGTCCTTCTCGCCCGCCCCGGTACACGTCCGGACCGCCCGTCTCGTCGGCGTGGCGGTCGCCCGGCGGGCCGGGGTGGCCGAGGAGTTGCTCGACGAGGTCCGGCTGGCCATCGGTGAGGCGTGTACCCGGGCGGTGGCGTTGCACCGCCAGTACCACCTGTCCGATCTGGTGCAGGTGGAGATGGCCGACCAGGGCAACTACACGGTCCGGGTGATCGACCGGGCACCGATCGAGGCGGCCATCGGGCTGACCGCGTTGCCTCCGGACGAACTGGCCGACGAGTCGCTGACGGATGAGGCGCTCACCACGGGCGTCGGCTTCGCCCTGCTCGCCGGTTTCGTCGAGGACCTTCAGGTACGTCCCGTGGAAGAGGGGATCGGCACCGAGGTACGGATGGTCTGGCCGGTCGGCCGCAAGGGCTGACGGCGCAGGGTTCCGACCCGGCCTAATCCAATGATGAAGATCATCAGGGTGGGGCCCGGCCTGATGTGACCTCGGACACCGCCGACGACTAGAGTACCCGGGGTGATCAGCAGATGCCCTGGTCCCGCCGACGCGGGACCGGGTCGTTGCTCCCTGCGTAATGTCGCCGGACCGGTTCGTCCGCGGTCCGGCACGACTGTTCGGTACAGGAGGACATAGATGTCCGGGACCTTGGTCGCCGCGGACGGCGGCTTGTCCCTTACCGGCGCCAACCTGTCGTACGTCATCATCGCCGCGGTAATCGCGTTGGTGGCGCTCGGCTTCGCGGCAGCCCTCTCCAGGGCGGTCCTGGCGGCCGGTACGGGCACCAAGCGGATGCAGGAGATTTCCGGGGCGGTCCAGGAGGGCGCCTCGGCATACCTGCTCCGCCAGTTCAGAACGCTCGCCGTGTTCGTCGTGATCGCCGTCGTGCTGCTGTTCCTGCTGCCGGTACACGACACGACCGGCAGCGAGTTGGGAGTGAAGCTCGGCCGCTCGATCTTCTTCGTCGTCGGCGCCGGGTTCAGCGCGACCATCGGCGGTCTCGGGATGGCGCTGGCCACCCGGGCGAACCTGCGGGTGGCGGCGGCGGCCCGGGAGGCGGCCGGCGGCCGGGAGGCGGCCATGAAGGTCGCGTTCCGCACCGGTGGCGTGGTCGGCTTCCTCACCGTCGGCCTGGGCCTCTTCGGCGCCGCCCTGGTGGTCATCATCTTCAAGGGCGACGCGCCGACCGTGCTGGAGGGCTTCGGCTTCGGTGCCGCCCTGCTGGCCATGTTCATGCGGGTCGGTGGCGGCATCTTCACCAAGGCCGCGGACGTGGGCGCGGACCTGGTCGGCAAGGTCGAACAGGGCATCCCCGAGGACGACCCGCGTAACGCCGCGACCATCGCGGACAACGTCGGCGACAACGTCGGTGACTGCGCCGGCATGGCGGCCGACCTGTTCGAGTCGTACGCCGTGACCCTGGTCGCCGCGCTCATCCTGGGTCGTGCGGCCTTCGGTGAGCAGGGCCTGGTCTTCCCGCTGATCGTCTCCGGTATCGGCGCGGTCATCGCGCTCATCGGCGTGTTCATCACCCGGCTGCGGCCCGGTGACCGGTCCGGCCTGACCGCCATCAACCGGGCGTTCTACATCTCGGCGTTGATCTCGGCGGTGCTGGTGGCCGTCGCGAGCTGGCTCTACCTGCCGGACAACTTCGCCGACTTCAAGGGCGCGAGCGAGCAGATGGCGGGTGTGGACCGGGACCCGCGCCTGGTCGCGATCGGCGCGGTGCTGATCGGCATCGTGCTGGCCGCCGCCATCCAGGCGCTCACCGGCTACTTCACCGAGACCAACCGGCGTCCCGTGCAGGACATCGGCAAGAGTTCGCTGACCGGCGCCGCCACGGTGATCCTCGCCGGGATCAGCATCGGCCTGGAGTCGGCCGTCTACTCCGCACTGCTGATCGGCGCCGGCGTTTTCGGCGCGTTCCTGCTGGGCGGCAGCTCCATCACGCTGTCGTTGTTCGCCGTGGCGCTGGCCGGTACCGGTCTGCTCACCACGGTCGGCGTGATCGTGGCGATGGACACCTTCGGGCCGATCTCCGACAACGCCCAGGGCGTCGCCGAGATGTCCGGCGACATCGACGAGGCCGGCGCGCGGATCCTCACCGAGCTGGACGCCGTCGGTAACACCACCAAGGCGATCACCAAGGGCATCGCGATCGCCACGGCGGTGCTGGCCGCGACCGCGCTGTTCGGCTCGTACACCGACACGCTGGGTGTCTCGTACGCCGACGCGGGCGTGCAGGACGTCGGCACGCAGATCATGAACGCGCTGAACGTGGCGAACCCGCGCAACCTGGTGGGCCTGATCATCGGCGCCGCGGTGGTGTTCCTCTTCTCCGGTCTGGCCATCAACGCGGTGTCCCGGTCCGCCGGCGCCGTGGTGATGGAGGTACGCCGGCAGTTCCGCGAGCTGCCCGGGATCATGGACGGCAGCCAGCGGCCCGAGTACGGCAAGGTGGTCGACATCTGCACCCGGGACGCGCAGCGCGAGCTGATGACCCCGGGTCTGCTGGCCATCATGGCCCCGATCGCTGTCGGTTTCGGTCTCGGGCCGGGTGCGCTGGCGGCGTACCTGGCGGGTGCCATCGGTGCCGGCACGCTGATGGCGGTCTTCCTGGCCAACTCCGGTGGCGCGTGGGACAACGCGAAGAAGCTGGTCGAGGACGGCTCGTACGGCGGCAAGGGCTCCGACGCGCACGCCGCCACGGTGATCGGTGACACGGTCGGTGACCCCTTCAAGGACACCGCCGGCCCGGCCATCAACCCGCTGATCAAGGTGATGAACCTGGTCTCGCTGCTGATCGCCCCGGCGGTGGTGGCGTGGAGCGTCGGCAACGACAAGAACACTCCGCTGCGGGTGTCCGTCGCCCTGATCGCCGCGCTGATCATCGTGCTCGCCGTGGTGTGGAGCAAGCGCAAGCCGGTCGCCATGACCGACGCCGGAACCGGCGGCGACGCGACCGGTGGCGGTGCGGACCGCGAGTCCGAGCCGGTCAACGCCTGATCCGTCGGCAGCGTTAGGAAGGGCCCCTTGTTATACAGAAAGCGATAACAAGGGGCCCTTCCTTTCGGTCGGTACGGTGTGGCGCACGCGCCGGTACGCTGCAACGCATGCGTACGCCCCGCGCGACCGCCGTCGGACCGGCTGCGGTGCTCCTCACGGCCGTCCTCCTGCTCGGGGCGTGCGGGTCGGGACCCACCCCACAGGTCTGGGCCGCCACGGTCTGCCAGGCACTCGCGCCCTGGCGGGTCGAGATCAACAAGCTGACCAGTGTGACCCAGCAGCAGATGACGGCCCGGACCACTCCCGCCCAGGCGAAGGAGAATCTGGTGCGGCTCATGGGCGGCGCCGAGCAGGCCACCGAGACGGCCCGCAAGAAGATCGCGGACGCCGGCATTCCCGACACCGAGCAGGGCGAGAGCGTCGCGCACGGCTTCCTGAACTCGCTCGTCGCGGTCCGCGACGCGTACGGGCGGGCCCGCGCCTCGATCGAGGCGTTGGGCACCGACCGGTCGGACACGTTCTATGACGGGGTGCAGGCGAGCGTCGAGCGGCTGACCACCGAGTACCGGGCCAGTTCGGTGGACACCACCAAGCTCAATTCGCAGGAGCTGAAGCGGGCCTTCGACGAGGTCCCGGAGTGTCGCTGACCTCCCCGCCCGAACCAGGCGAGCCGGCGCTCTTCTCGGTCGAGCCGCCGGCCGATCATCCTGCCCCGGGCGCCACGCCCGCCCGCCGATCCGGCGCACGGTCCGGGGCTGGCGCGTCGGGCGTCGATCCGGCCCGGCAGCCGTCGCTGTTCGGGGTCGCGGCGGTCGAGCCGTCGGTGGCCGATCTGGCCGGGCTGCTGGCCGGCACCGGACAGGTGGTCCGGATGGGCGGTACGGCCCGGATCTCGGTCGACGTCGATCATCCGTGGCGGGTTCACGTCCTGGCCGCCGAACTGGATCGGCGCGGCCTGAAGGCCGGTTGGACACCCACGGCGGACGGCAGGTACGCCGTTCGGACCTCGTACGCGGTCGGGCTGGCGGCGCTGGGGCGGGCCTGGCTGACCGGCGAGCGGAAACGCCCGCCGGCCGGCTTCCACCTCGACGGTCCCCGGCTGCGGCTCTGGGTGGCCGCCGACGGCGGGCCGGACGACCAGGGGTACGCGCTGCGGCTGGACCCGGCCGGTGCGGCGTACTGGCCGATCATCGGTGCCGCGTTGGCCGCGGTGGGTCTGGCGGCGGACCTGGTCGGTGCCGGGGACGGTGGCCCGGCGTACCGGATCAGCGGCCCGCGCCCGATCGCCCGGTTGGCGGAGTTGGTCGGCGACCGCCCGGCCACCGCGCCCCCGGACCGCTGGCCCGGCGGGCCGGTCTGACCGACCGCACCCGCTCCCGGCGGGCCGGTCTGACCGCACCCCGCATCCCGCTCCCGGCGCGTCGGCCGGTGGTTTTCGCACCCCTGGAGCGCCGGGCCGGCGGCCCGGCCTGATCGCCGGTCCGCGCCGTCGATCGCGAGGGTCGATGGGCGGTTTGGGGATCGAAAGAGCCGTTCATCTCGGGTTCGACCCGGTGGATTCGGGGGTGGCGGTTGGGAGGGTTTTGACCCGGAAAACGGTCCGATCCGGAGACCTTGACGGATATTGATCCGCTCGGTCTGCCCCGCTGGCAGCCATCGGCGGTGTACCGTGTCGCCGTTCGGCACCGTTCCACTACGTGGCGCGGTCGTCCCGTCAACGTCGCTGCTCGGGAGCCTATTGCGTGGCCCGAGCAACCGAAGTGTCGGTGAGCGCGTTACGTTGGACGTTCAGTCGGCCCGTGGTATCGGGACGAGCCCGGCAAGGCGACGACGCCGGGACGCCCGGCCGGAACGGTTCGCCGGGACGCCCGGCCGGAGCGGTCCGCCGGGCAGCACCACCCGTAGCGGCCGCCACTGGTCCGCCGGGCAGCACCACCCGGATCGGTCAGAGCGGTCCGCCGGGCAGCAGCGCACTGTGAGCGAGGTCGGGGAGTAACGTGCCGAGCAACGCCAGGAGCACCCGTCTGGTCATCGTCGAGTCACCGGCGAAGGCCAAGACGATCTCGGGCTATCTCGGCCCGGGTTACGTCGTCGAGGCCAGTTTCGGGCACGTCCGCGATCTGCCGAGGAACGCGGCAGAGGTGCCGTCGGGCTACGAGGACAAGCCCTGGGCCCGGCTCGGGGTCGACGTGGACAACGGTTTCGCCGCCCTCTACGTGGTCTCGCCGGACCGGCGCAAGCAGATCACCAAGCTGCGCTCGCTGGTCAAGGAGGTGGACGAGGTCTTCCTCGCCACCGACGAGGACCGCGAGGGTGAGGCCATCGCCTGGCACCTGGTGGAGACGCTGAAGCCGAAGGTGCCGGTCAAGCGGATGGTCTTCCACGAGATCACCCGGCCGGCGATCCAGGCCGCCGTGGCCAACCCCCGGGAGATCGACCGGGATCTGGTGGACGCCCAGGAGGCACGCCGGATTCTCGACCGGCTGTACGGCTACGAGGTTTCCCCGGTGCTGTGGCGCAAGGTGCGCAGCGGGCTGTCGGCCGGCCGGGTCCAGTCGGTGGCGACCCGGATCGTAGTGGAACGCGAGCGGCAGCGGATGGCGTTCCGCACCGCCGAGTACTGGGACATCCTGGCCACCCTGGCGGTGGCCGAGGCCGGCGAGGGACCGAAGACGTTCGGCGCGACCCTGGTGGCGTTGAACGGCGACCGGATCGCCACCGGGAAGGACTTCGAACCCACGACCGGCCGGGTACGGCCCGGTGCCGGGGTGACCCATCTGGACGAGGCGGGTGCCCGGGGACTGGCGGCCCGCTTGGACGGGCGGCCGTTCACGGTCATCCGGGTCGAGGAGAAGCCCTACCGGCGTCGCCCGTACGCGCCGTTCATCACCTCGACGCTCCAGCAGGAGGCGTCCCGCAAGCTGCGGATGTCCTCCCAGCAGACGATGCGCACAGCGCAGCGGTTGTACGAGAGCGGCTACATCACCTACATGCGGACCGACTCGGTCAACCTGTCCGAGACCGCCATCGCGGCCGCCCGCCGGCAGATCGCGGAGTTGTACGGCGACCGCAGCGTGCCGCCGGAGCCGCGCCGCTACACCGGCAAGGTCAAGAACGCCCAGGAGGCGCACGAGGCGATCCGCCCGGCCGGCGACAACTTCCGGACTCCCGGCGACGTGGCGAAGGAACTGTCCGCTGAGGAGTACAAGCTCTACGAGTTGATCTGGCGGCGCACCATCGCCTCGCAGATGACCGACGCGGTCGGGTCCAGCGTGTCGGTGCGGATCCGGGCGCTGTCCAGCGCGGGCGAGGAGGCCGACTTCGCGGCCACCGGCAAGACGATCACCGACCCGGGTTTCCTGCGCGCGTACGTCGAGTCCAGTGACGACGAGAACGCCGAGGCCGAGGACGCCGAGCGGCGGTTGCCGACCCTGGTCAAGGACCAGCCGTTGACCGCGCGGGAGTTGGCGGCGCAGGGCCACCACACCCAGCCGCCGTCCCGGTACACCGAGGCCTCGCTGGTCAAGGCGCTGGAGGAGTTGGGCATCGGCCGCCCGTCGACGTACGCGTCGATCATGCAGACCATTCAGGACCGGGGGTACGTCAGCAAGCGCGGTCAGGCCCTGATCCCGTCGTTCCTGGCGTTCGCCGTGGTCGGGCTGCTGGAGCGGCACTATCCCCGACTGATCGACTACAACTTCACGGCCAGCATGGAGAACGAGCTGGACGAGATCGCCGGGGGCGACCACGCGTCCGTGGACTTCCTCACGGCGTTCTACTTCGGCGACTCCCGGGGCGGGGCCGGTGACGCCGAGATCGCCCGGTCCGGTGGCCTGAAGAAGATGGTCACCGACAATCTCAGCGAGATCGACGCCCGCAGCGTCAACTCCATCCCGCTGTTCACCGACGACACCGGCCGCGAGGTGGTGGTCCGGGTCGGCCGCTACGGGCCGTACCTGCAACGGATCCCGACCGGGACGGTGACCGCGTCGACCGCGGGCAGCGATGTCGCCACGGCCGACGGTGGTACGGCCGACGGCGAGAGCGGTGCGCCCGAGGACCGGGTGACCCTCCCGGACGGGATCGCCCCCGACGAGCTGACCCCGGAGAAGGTCAACGAGCTGTTCCTGGGCGGTGGTGGGGAGCGGAAGCTCGGCGAGCACCCGGAGACCGGGGAACCGATCCTGCTCAAGTCCGGCCGGTTCGGCCCGTACGTCTCGACCGGCGACCGCAACGCCTCGTTGCTGCGCACCCAGTCGCCGGATTCGTTGACCCTGACCGACGCCCTGCGCCTGCTGACCCTGCCCCGGCTGGTCGGTCGGGATCCCGACGGTAACGAGATCCTGGCGGCCAACGGCCGGTACGGCCCGTACGTCAAGCGGGGGGACGACTTCCGTTCGCTGGACGGCGAGGACAAGCTGTTCACGGTCACCCTGGACGAGGCGTTGGCGCTGCTGGCGGCGCCCAAGGCCCGGCAGCGTCGGGCCGCCGCGCCGCCGCTGCGGGAGATGGGCGCCGACCCGGCCACCGAGAAGCCGCTGGTGATCAAGGATGGCCGCTTCGGTCCGTACGTCACCGACGGCGAGACGAACGCCTCGCTGCGGCGCGGTCAGACGCCCGAGGCGTTGACCCTGGAGGAGGCGTCGGAGATGCTCGCCGAGAAGCGGGCCAAGGGACCGGCGCCGAAGAAGGCCGCCAAGAAGGCTCCGGCCAAGAAGGCGGCGGCGAAGAAGACCACGACCGCCAAGGCGGCGACCGCGAAGAAGACGACGGCTGCCAAGAAGGCGACCGCCACCAAGGCGACCAGCGCGGCGAGCAAGGCGACCGCCGCCAAGAAGGCGACCACCGCCAAGAAGGCGACCGCCGCGAAGGCCACGAAGGCGACCCGGACGGTCGAGTGATCTTGTCCGGGGTCACCCGGGCGTTGTCTCAGGGACGGCCTCCGGGCCTGCCGGAACTCACCGGTCAGGGTCCGAGCACCCGCTCCAGGTGGGAGTTGCCGAACACCCGGTCCGGGTCCAGCCGGTCGCGCGCGGCCCGGAAGTCGTCGAACCGGGGGTACGCCGGGCGCAGGCTGGTCGCGTCGCGGTAGTGCAGCTTGCCCCAGTGCGGTCGACCGGCCAGGTCCGTGGCAACCTGCTCGAAGGCCCGGAAGTACGGCTCGTACGGCACCCCGACGTACTGGTGGATGGCCAGGTACGCCGACTCCCGGCCGTAGCCGTGGGACAGCCAGATGTCGTCCGGGGCGGTGAACCGGATCTCCACCGGGAACAGCACCCGGAACGGGAGCCCGTCCACGATCCGGCGCAGCGCCGCCAGCGCCTCCGGCAGCGCCTCGCGGGGCAGGCCGTACTCCATCTCCACGAAGCGGACCCGGCGCGGGGTGCAGAAGACCCGGTCGGACCGGCCGGTGTAGCTACGGGCGGTGAGGGCGCGGGCGGACACCGAGCTGATCGTCGGCACCAGCCGGGGGAGCCGACGGCCGAGCCGGCAGGCGCCGGCGAAGACCGTGTTGGACAGGAACTCGTCGTCCAGCCAGCCACGCAGCCGGGGCAGCGGCGCGTCGTCGGCGGCGACCCGGTTGTTCGTCTTCACCTGGACCCGGTCGGTGTACGGGAACCAGTAGAACTCGGCGTGGTCGTTGCCGGACACCAGCTCGGGCAGGCCGGCCAGCACGTCGGCCAGCGCGGCGGGCCGTTCGTCGGCGCGCAGCACGAAGGCGTCCACGCAGCGCAGGGTCACCTCGACCAGCACGCCGAGCGCGCCCAACCCGACCCGGGCGGCGGCGAAGACCTCGGGGTGCTCGGTGTCCGAACAGGTCAGCAGCTCACCGGTGCCGGTCACCAGGGTGAGCGAGTCGACGAAGGTGGACAGGCAGCCGTACCCGGCGCCGGTGCCGTGGGTGCCGGTGGCCAGCGCTCCGGCCACCGTCTGCGCGTCGATGTCACCGAGGTTCGGCAGCGCCAGCCCGTGCCGGGCGAGCAGGTCGTTGAGGGCACGCAGGGTCAGCCCCGCCGGGATGGTGGCGAGTCGCCGGTCCGGGTCCACCCGGACCGTGCCGGGCAGCCCGGCCAGGTCCAGCCGGTCACCGTCGGGGCGGGCGATGGCGGTGAACGAGTGGCCACTGCCGATAACCTTAAGTCGTCGTCCCTCGGCTCGGGCGGCGCGTACGGCGTCGAGCACTCCCGGGATGTCGGCGGGCCGCCGGACGATGCCGCTGGCGCTCTGGTTGCCGGCCCAGTTCGACCATGAGGTGGCCGTGCCGGTGGCCGGCGGCGATGCGGTTCCCGGCATGCGCCCTCCCGACGGTCGATGTGAGAATCACTCATATCAGCATCCCTACCTGCAGGTAAATACCGCGAGCGGGACTTGCTCGTTAAGCCGGGTAACGTTTCGAACTCGCTACGGTGACCGCGCGCGGTTCACTGGGCAAACTTCCCGTCGAAAGGGTGTGGCGACGAGTGTCTACGTCAACCGCCACGACCGGTCCGCTGCGCCGGGTACCGGTACAGGGCCGCAGTGTCGCCCGGGTCCAACGGATGCTCGACGCCTGCGCCGAGCTCGTCGACGAGGTGGGTTACGAGGGACTCACCACCACCTTGCTGGCCGAACGGGCCGGGGTGGCGATCGGCTCCGTCTACCAGTTCTTCCCGGACAAGCGGGCGATCGTCCAGGCGCTGACGCTGCGCAACCTGGAGGCGTACCTCCAGCGGCTGGCCGACCGGCTCACCGGGGAGGACCTCAAGGACTGGTGGGACGGGGTGGACGCCGGCATCGACGAGTACATCAGCATGCATCGTCAGGTCCCCGGCTTCCGTACCCTCCACTTCGGCGACATCGTCGACGTCCACCTGCTCGACGAGGACCGGGACAACAACGGGGTGATCGCGGAACAGCTCACCCAGGTCCTCGCCGAGCGCTTCGGGATCCGCGACGTGGCCCGGCTGCGGTTCGCCCTGGAGATCGCGGTGGAGGCGGCCGACGCGCTGATCAAGCTGGCCTTCCGCCGGGTTCCCGAGGGCGACGAGCGGGTCCTGGTCGAGGCCAAGTCCCTGATCCGGGAGTACCTGCACGCGCAGGTCGACGCCGGTGAGAAGGCCGTCGATGGGACGGCTCAGCCCGCTGCCGGCGCGAAGGCGCAGCCGGCCGCCAGCCCGGCGTCCTAGGGCTGCCCGGGCGACGGATGTCGGTGCCGCCGCCCGGCCGGCACAATGAGCCGATGCGCCGGAGAAACCTGCTGTTGGGCACCCTGGCCGGTGCCGCCGTCGCGTTCGGCGGCACCCGACCAGCCGCCGCGGGCGTCGTGGTGGGCCCGGGTGACCCGCGGCCGGGCAACCGTCCGGTGCAGCGGCTGTCGTGGTCGCCGGGGCGGCTCCGGACCCTGCCGGCGGGAACCCGCCAGGTGCTCACGGTGACCGGGTCGAGCTATGCCACGACGTACGCCGAGCTGGCCGCCTATGAGGTCGTCGACGGCGCCTGGCGCCGACCGATGGCGCAGGTGCCGTGCCGGATCGGCTCGCGGGGGTTCAGCGACAACCACACCGAGGGCGTGCCGACCACCCCCACCGGGCTCTACCCGGTCGGCGCCACCATGTACGGCATCGCGGCCAACCCGGGGGTGCGCTACCCGTACCACGTGCTGCGAACCGACGACTGGTGGAACGAGAACCCGGCGTCGCCCGGCTACAACACCTTCCAGCACGGCGCGAACCCGGGCGGGGCCAGCGAGGCGCTGTGGAGGATCTCACCGCAGTACACCCACTTCGCGGTGCTGAACTACAACGTGCCGGCCGTGCCCGGCAGGGGCAGCGGCATCTTCCTGCACCAGTCCGGCACCGCTCCCGGCCCGACGGCCGGCTGTGTGAGTCTCGGCCACGCCGACCTGGTCCGGGTGCTGACCTGGCTGGACCCGGCGGCCGCCCCGCGGGTGCTGCTGTGCCCGACGGCCAACCTCGGCCGGTACTGACCCGCCGTCCCGGCGGCGGCCGGCCACCGGTACTGACCCGCCGGCCGGTACTGACCCGCCGGCGCGGCGGCGGCCCGGTCAGAGGAAGACCCGGCCCTCGCCCCGGTACGTGGGCACCGTGTCGACGATCCGGTCGCCGTCCACCAGGTGCAGCTCGTTGACGTGCTCGGCCAGCTCGCCGGCCTTGGCGTGCCGGAACCAGACCCGGTCGCCCACCGCCAGCCCGTCGGCCGCCGCGCCGAGGACCGGGGTCTGCACCTCGCCCGCGCCCTCGGTGCCGGTGAGTCGCAGCCCGGCCGGCAGCCAGGGCGTCGGCAGCCGACTCGACTCGGCCGGTCCGGAGGCGATCCAGCCGCCGCCGAGCACGGTCGCGACGCCGGCGCCGGGTCGCCGGACCACGGGCAGCGCGAAGAACGCGGCCGGGCGTGGTCGCCACGCCCGGTAGCCGTCGAACAGGGTCGGCCCGTACAGCCCGGAGCCGGCCGTGATCTCGGTGACCGCCGGGTCCGCGCTGGTCAACGCCACGCTGCCGGTGCCGCCGGCGTTCACGAACTCCAGGTCGGCGTGCTCGCGTACCCGGGCGATCGCCGTCGCCCGGCGGGCCAGCAGTTCCGGGTACGACCGTCGCTGCATCGCCCGGATCAGCCGGCCCCGCACGGCCTGGCCCGGTGGGGCGTCACCGAGACCGGCGATCTGCGCCTCGTACGACATGACGCCCACCAGTCGGAAGCCCGGCCGGTTCGCGATCCGGGCGGCGAACGCACCGGCGGCCTCCGGGGTGCGTACCGGCGAGCGTTGGACCCCGATGTGCAGCCGCCCGCCGGGTCCACCGCCCAGCGGGCGCCACGAGGCGTCCAGATCGATACAGAGCCGCAGTGGGGGCCGGCGGTCCGGTGGGGTGACCGCGTCGATCAGGGCCAGCTGTTCGGGGCCGTCGACCATGAGCGTCACGGCCTCGGCCAGCCCCTCGTCGGCGGCGAGCCGGGCCAGCGCGGCCCGGTCCGCGCTGGGGTAGGCCACCACGGCGTCCCGGGTCGTCCCGCTCTCCACCAGCCAGATCGCCTCGGGCAGGGTGTACGACAACACGCCGTGCCAGCCCGGCCGGTCGAGCACCCGGGCGAGCAGAGCGCGGCACCGGACCGACTTGCTGGCCACCCGCAGCGGCTTGCCGGCCGCGCGCTGGACCAGGTCGGTGGCGTTGGCGTCGAACGCGGCCCGGTCCACCACCGCCAGCGGTGGGTCGCACGAGATGGTTGCCCGATCCAACCGGTCGCGCTGGTCGGCGGGCTGTTCGGGGTGGTCCCCGGGCTTGGCGGGTCGAGGGGTCACGTCAGCACGCTAACCGGAAAACGGTCAATGTGAAACACCTTCATTTCTGGCCCGGTTGGAACGGTCGTTCCGCCGCCGCCTACCCTGACGGATCAGGGGAATGTCGGGGCCGTGCCGGACCTCGGCGCGGCTAGAGTGACAGGTCGGGGGCGCCCAGCGATGGGCCGGCACGCGGAGGTACGGCCATCGACACCAACAACGGCAGACCGGACGGCGACGACACGCTGGCCGGTCCCTCCGTACCGCCGCAGGCCGCAGTCGACCGCTCCGGCCTCTCGGCGTTGCGCTCGGTGCTCCGTCGCCGCCCGTTCCGCCGGTTGTGGATCGTGCTCGGTGTCGCCTCGTTCGGCGACTGGCTGGGCCTGCTGGCAACCTCGCTGTTCGCCGAGGCGCAGGTCAGCGGGAGCGCCGCGAAGGGCGCCGCGTTCGGCTCGGTGATCGCGGTCCGACTGCTGCCGGCGCTGGTGCTCGGCCCGGTCGCCGGGGTGCTGGCCGACCGGTTCGACCGGCGCTACACGATGGTCATCTGTGACCTCCTGAGATTTGTCCTGTTCGCGTCGATTCCGCTGGTTGCTCTCTCGGGCCTGAACGGCGGCCTCGTCGTCGGCTGGGCGGCGGGCGCCACCTTCCTGATCGAGTCGATCACGCTGATCTGGATCCCGGCCAAGGAGGCCGCGGTTCCCAACCTGATCCCGCGATCCCGGTTGGAGACGGCAAACCAGCTCACCCTGATCACCACGTACGGCCTCACCCCGGTGCTCGCGGCGGTCAGCCTCTCGGTGCTCGACGTCAGCGTCCGGGGACTGGCGGGCGGGCAGATGCCCGGCTGGGCCCAGCCCGCACAGATCGCGCTCTACATCAACGCGCTGTCCCGGCTGGCCACCGCGCTGGTGGTGCTGTTCGGGATCAAGGAGATCAGCGCCACCGGCCGCGGCGGTGCCAAGGGCCCGGCCGAGGAGAGCGTGCTGCGGCAGTTCGTGGACGGCTGGAAGTTCATCGGCCGCAGCCCGCTGGTCCGGGGCCTGGTGCTCGGCATCTTCGGTGCCTTCGCCGGCGGCGGCATCGTGATCGGTACCGCCAAGTTCTTCACCCTGTCACTCAGCGCTGGTGACGCCGCCTTCTCCCTGCTCTTCGGGGCCATCTTCGTGGGGCTGTCGGTCGGCATCGGGCTCGGCCCGATGATCGTCAGAGACATGTCCCGGCGGCGCTGGTTCGGGGTCAGCATCGTGCTGGCCAGCGCATCCGTGCTGTTCCTGGCCGTCGCCATCCACCTGTCGATGGCCATCCTCGGGGCGATTCTGGTGGGCGCCGGCGCCGGCATGGCGTTCCTGGCCGGTACGACACTGCTGGGCGGTGAGATCGCCGACGATGTCCGGGGCCGGGTCTTCGCCGTGGTGCAGACCGGCACCCGACTGGTGCTGATGCTCGCCATCTCGCTGAGCAGTCTGCTGGTCGGCCTCGGTGGCTCACGCCGGCTCAACATCGCCGACCTGGGCATCTCGGTCTCGTCCACCCGCCTGCTGCTGCTGGCCGCCGGCCTCGCCGGGATCTTCGCGGGCGTCAGCGCGTTCCGCCAGATGGACGACAAGGCCGGCGTACCGGTGCTGGCCGACCTCTGGGGCTCGATCCGGGGCCGGCCGCTGGCCCCGGCCGAGCCGTTCACCTCCACCGGGTTCTTCCTGGTCTTCGAGGGCGGTGACGGGGCCGGCAAGTCGACCCAGGCGGCGGCGCTCGCCGAGCGGCTGCGGGAACAGGGCCACGAGGTGGTGCTCACCCGCGAGCCGGGAGCCACCGAGGTGGGCCGACGGATCCGGGGCCTCGTGCTCGACCACAGCGGTGATCCGCCGCTGTCGGCCCGCGCGGAGGCGCTGCTCTACGCGGCGGATCGCGCGCAGCACGTCGCCACGGTGGTCCGGCCGGCCCTGGCCCGCGGGGCCGTGGTGATCAGTGACCGGTACGTCGACTCGTCGCTGGCGTACCAGGGTGCCGGTCGGGTCCTGCCCGCCGAAGAGGTCTCCTGGCTCTCCTCCTGGGCGACCGGCGGCCTCAAACCGGACCTGGTCGTGGTGCTTGACGTCGACCCCACGGTCGGCCTGGCCCGGGTGACCGAGCGGGGTGGCGACACCGACCGGATGGAGGCCGAGTCGACCGACTTCCACGAGCGGGTCCGGTTGGCGTTCCTCGACCTGGCCGCCGCCGACCCGCATCGCTATCTGGTGCTGGACGCCTCCCGGCCGGCCGCCGAGGTGACCGGGGCGGTCGCGGCGCGGGTCGCCGAACGGTTCACCGCACCCGATTCGGTCATCCACCCGGATCCGGCGCGTCCGCCGGACACCTCGGTCGAACCGAAGTTATCCGACGCCGAGTTAGCCGAGCTGACCGTCCTGCCCCGGACGGCCACCGTCGACACCGACAGTGAGTTGGGATCCCGGCGCTGATGCCGAGCGTCTTCGCGGACCTGGTCGGGCAGGAGGAGGCCGTCGCGACGCTGCGCCGGGCGGCCGCCGCGGCGGCACACCTGCTCCAGCACCCGGAACCGGCGACCGAACCGGTCGGCCTGGCCCCGGCGGGCCGGGAATCCAGGTCCGAGCCGACCGACCCGGCCCCGGCGACCGACCCGGCTGGTCAGCCGGCCCACCCGGACGGGTCCGGATCCACCTCGGCCATGACGCACGCCTGGATCTTCACCGGTCCCCCGGGTTCGGGGCGGTCGGTGGCCGCCCGCGCCCTGGCGGCGGCTCTCCAGTGCGCCACCGGCACCGGCTGCGGGGAGTGCGCCGGCTGCCACACCACGCTGACCGGTACGCACGCGGACGTGCGGTTCGTGGTGCCCGAAGGGCTGTCCATCCCGGTCACCGAGATCCGTGCCCTGGTGCTGCGCGCCGCCAGCACCCCGTCCGGGGGACGCTGGCAGGTGGTGGTGATCGAGGACGCCGACCGGCTCACCGAGGCGGCCGGAAACGCACTGCTCAAGGCCATCGAGGAGCCGCCACCGCGGACCGTCTTCCTGCTCTGCACCCCGTCGACCCACCCGGACGACATTTCGGTCACCATCCGGTCGCGCTGCCGGGTCGTCCCGCTGCGCCAACCACCCGCCGCGGCCGTGGCCACCGTGCTGGCCGACCGGGACGGCGTACCGGCCGAGGTCGCGGCCTGGGCGGCGGCGGCGGCCCAGGGACACGTGGGCCGGGCCCGTCGGCTGGCCCGGGACGCCGAGGCGCGCAAGCGCCGGGACGCCGTGCTCGCCGTGCCCCGCCGGTTGACCGGGGTGGGTGCCTGCTTCGACGCGGCCTCGGCGCTGATCGAGGCGGCCGAGGCGGAGGCCGTCGCGTCGGTGGCGGACCTCGACACGGGTGAGCGGGCCGCCCTGGAGACCGCGCTGGGCGCCGGGGGTACCGGCCGGGGCGCGGCAGGCGCCATTCGGGGCGCCGCCGGGCAGCTCAAGGAGCTGGAGAAGCGGCAGAAGTCGCGGGCCACCCGGGCGCAGCGGGACGCGCTGGACCGGGCCCTGGTCGATCTGGCCGGCTTCTACCGCGACGTGCTCGCGCTCACCCTGCGGGCGCCGGTACCGCCGGTCCACACGGACGTCACCGAACTCGCCCGGACCGCCGCCGAGCGCTGGACCTCGGAGGCGACGCTGCGCCGCCTGGAGGCCGTGCTGGCCTGCCGGACGGCCATCGAGACCAACGTCAAGCCCCGGATCGCCGTCGAGTCGATGATGCTCGCCCTCTGGCGCGGCTGACTTCCGGTTATCCACAGGCCGGCCGGTACGGGGTTTCCCGGCGCGGCAACGACCGGTACGGTTCCCATCGGCGTAGCGCGACGGGCGCGGCACGATGCGTGAGGCGGTGCCGGCGGCCGGCGCGGGAGGGGGGCCAGCCGATGGGGCGCGAGATCGACGAAGCCTGGATCGAGGAGGCGATCGAGCGTTACCGCCGGATCGAGTCGCTGCGGGCCGAGTTCGATCAGGCGGTGCGCCGGCTGGAGGTGACGGTCCGCTCCCCGGACGGACTGGTCGAGGTCGTGGTGACCGGCGACGGGACGATCACCGATGTCCGGATGACGGCGGGGTTGCAGGGCCGCGCCGGTGCGGAGGTGGCCCGATCGGTCCAGTCCGCCGTCACGGCCGCCGCCGACGCCGCGCGCTGGGCCCGGGACAAGTTGCACGCCGAGACCTTCGGCGCGTACCGGCCATTGGCGGAGGGCTGAATGGACAGTCTGGAGACGCTGGCCCGCCGGCTGGACGCGGAGGCCGCCCGGTTGACCCGGGTCGCCGCCGAGTTGGCACCGGCCGCGGAACTCGCCCCGACGGCCCTTTCCGCCGGCACACCCGGCCGGTTCGGCGAGTTGGGCCGGCAACTGCACGCGCGCTGGACGGCGGCGCTCGACGCCCGCGCCCGGGAGGCCGTGGACACCGCCAATGGCCTGGCCGAGACCGCCGAGGCGGTCCGGGCCGCGGCCCACGGGTACGCCGACACCGAGCACACCGTCCGACAACGGCACGCCGGGGAACGCTGATGGACGTCCTCGACCGGCTCACGGGTCCGGCCACCGATCTGCTCGACCGGGTGGACGGGCTGCTCAGCGGCGTCGGAGCCCCGGCCGACCACCGGATCTGGTCCCTGCTGCGCGCCGCCGGCACGCTGCCCGGCGCCGCAGCCGAGGCCGTGGCGGCGGTCCGACCCGGCCCGCTGGACGCCGTGGCGGAGGAGGCGCGGCGGCGCTGCCGGACGTACGAGCCGACGGTGGCCGTGCTGACGGGCCCGGTGGACTGGGCTGGTGTCGGCGCCGACGCTCTCGCCGGTCGGCGGGCGGCCCTCGCCGCTCGGGTGACCGGCGACGGGGATTCGCTGACGGCCCGGCTGGATCGGACGGCCGAGTTCGCCGCCGCCCTGGCCGACTGGTCCCGGCGGTCCCGTGCCCGGCTCGCCCGGACCCTGGCGGACGTGCTCGGCTCCGCCGAGGCCGTCCTCGTGGTCACCGGCGGGCCGGATGATCCCGATGGGGCGGCGCGGGCCGCCGCCGAGATCGGCGCCCGGGTGCTCGCCACGGTTTCCGGGGTGATCGCGGACGGCGACGATCTGCTGTGCCGCTACCAGCCGGAGCCGACCGAACGGCCGGTCGCTGCGCCGGCCACCGGGCCGTACCGGTGGGACGGGACCACCCGGGTGAGCCACTGAGCACGGCATGGGTCCAGCTCGGCGGCGGCGCTGCGCGGATTCGACGGCGCTCGGACTGGGAGCGGCGCTCGGACCCGGTCGGGCGAGCAACCGGATCGGGTAAAGCCGACGGCGTCGCGCTCAGGAGCGCCGTACCCCTCGGCGGCTCCGGCTGCGACGCCGTGGCTTCCCTGCACCCCCCGCAGGTTTATGTGCCCACTCAACGCGGATCGCCGCCGTTTGTCGCCGGGTACGCGCAGCTTTTATCCGGAAGGGTGAACGAGTCCGACCGGGCGGACGGCCAGAGGGGGACAAGTTCCGGCGGACCCAACCAGCGGAAGTATGGTGGATCGATGGGTATGCTCTGCGCGGTCAGCTTCAACCGGTACGGCCGCCTGTACTACCTCGACCCGGGAGACCTGCGCCCGGCGGTGGGTGACCGGGTGCTGGTGCCCACCGATGACGGCCCGGAGGTCGCCGAGTGCGTCTGGGCGGCACAGTGGGTCAGCGAGGACACCGACGGTTTCCCCCGGCTCGCCGGGCTGGCCACCGATGACGATCTGCGCCGGGACGGGCAGATCCGGCGCCGCAAGGCGGACGCGAAGGTGGCCGCCAAGCGCCTGATCCGCGAGCACGAGCTGCCGATGAAGGTGGTGGCCGTCGACCACGTCGTCGAGCCGGCCGGCACCGGCGGGCGGACCACCATCTACTTCACCGCCCCGCACCGGGTCGACTTCCGGTCCCTGGTGCGGGACCTCGGCGCCACCCTGCGCTGCCGGGTCGAGCTGCGGCAGCTGTCGGCCCGGGACTCGGCCCGGGTGCAGGGTGGCATCGGCCCGTGCGGCCGGGACCTCTGCTGCGCCACGTTCCTGACCGACTTCGAGCCGGTCACCATCCGGATGGCCAAGGACCAGGACCTGCCGCTCAACCCGCTACGCATCTCCGGCGCCTGCGGCCGGCTGATGTGCTGCCTGAAGTACGAACATCCGCTGTACGCCGACAGCGGCTCCTATCCCGCGTCCGGGCAGCGGGTCGAGACGCCCGACGGGCCCGCCAAGGTCATTTCCCGGTACCCACCGAGCGAGACGGTCACGGTCCGGCAGATCTCCGACGGTGCCATCAAGCAGTGTTCCTTCTCCGATGTCTGCGGATCGCGCCGAGCCTACGAGAGCCGGACCGCACAGCCGGAGTAGCCAGCGGGCCCCGACCCGCGAACGCCCCGTCCTGCGAACGCCCCGTCCCGCGAACGCCCCGTCCCGCGAACGCCCCGTCCTGCGAACGCCCCGTCCTGCGAACGCCCCGTCCCGCGAACGCCCCGTCCCGCGGCCCCGTCCCGCGAACGTCCCGTCCCGCGGCGGCCGCTGACCGGGACGGGGCCTTCCGCACGATGGGTCCACCGGCAGGGCGGGGCTCAACTTCAACGCGCAGGCGTGGCGCGGCTTCGTCGCCTGGCCAGGGAGATCGGGCCGCTCGACTGACCTGGCACGGATCCACAAGCCTTCGCTGGGTTCCGAACAGCCAGGCTGGGCCGTCGACGCTCACCAAGGGTGAGCGCCGGCCGATCCTGCCGAGTCCGCCTTCTTCTCGCTTTGCAATGCTTCCCCCCAGGCATCAGCAACGATGAGTAATCGGCGACTGTATCCACCGGACGCGGTTCTCAAGCACGAATCGCAGTTCAGCGTGGGTGTTGCGTGGAGGGAAGCATTGCAAAGCGACGAAGCAGGTGGCAGGCGAGCCATGCCAATCCCTACGGAACGTCACCGACGTGGTGTCCGCCGGCATCGTTACCCACAGTGCCAGGCTGCGACCGCCGGCTCCGCCCCGCCGATCCGTTCACGCCGATCCGTTCACGCCGATCCGTTCACGCTGGGGCGGTGGGGCCGGGTCGGGTCAGGTCGGGGCGGCGGGTTCGTCAGCGCAGGGTGATCGGGGGTTCCGCGAGGCGTACCGGGATCGGGGTTTCGGGGGCGATCCAGGCCGCCTCCGGCGGTCCGTCGGGATCCGCCCGCCAGTCGTGGCAGACCCGGTCGACCGCCACCGGATAGATGGTGAGCGTCCCGTCGGCGGCGATGTGCAGCCGGAGGAAGCCCTTGGAATCCTCGATGCCCTGCGCGGCGAACAACTCGTTGAGGTTCACCCCGAAGCCGCCGGCCACCAGCAGGTAGGTGGCGACCAGCTCGGCGGCCACGAAACCGGCGACCGGGCCGTAGAGCACCGCGGCGGCGACCGCCGGTAGCGGCCACTCCCACTGGTAGAACGGCAGGTGCAGCCAGACCCAGGTGCCGGCGGCGGCCAGTGCCACGTGGGCCAGGCCGTGCGCGACGCCGAGGATCCAGTTCCGGGCGTGCCGCTTGCCGCTCACACTCGGCGGCTTGGCGAACAGCGCCGCCCCCAGCAGCGTCACCAGCAGCATGATCAGCAGCGGTACGCTGAACAGGCGCTGCTCGGTGGCGCCCGAGCCGTGCGCGAAGGCCCCGGCCATGGCCAGCATGAGCAGCGTGTGCAGAGTGCCCAGCAGGGTGCCGAAGCCCGGGTTGCGCAGCGGGAGCCGGCCGAAGATGCCCCAGGCGTACCGGCGGGACCGCGCGGCGTCCGGGAAGCGGCCGACCAGCTCGTACGACCGGCCGGGGCTGGCCTTGCGGGAGCGGGTGTCCGGCGGCGGGACCTGGATCCGCGCCGGCAGCCGGTGGGTGGGGTAGAGGTAGGCACCGCCGCCACCGCAGGTGATGAACTCCCGATCCGGTCCGGAGTAGCGGGCGTAGTGGTGCAGGTCCCCGGACAGCAGCAGTCGCACCTGCGCCCCGGTCGGGTCGATCAGCTTCCGGATGAAGTAGTCGATCGAGTCGTACGCCTGCGGGTGGTCGACGGCCTTCACCCAGGAGGGTTCCGGGGTGGCCAGGATGACCTTGGACTCCGGACCGAGGTGCCGGGTCGCCTGCTCGAAGTACGACAGCTGTGGATCGTCCAGGTACGAGCCCGTCTGCCCGTCGAGCGCCAGCAGCCACCAGCCGGCCGACAGCTCGATGGCGAAGTAGGAGCGGGTCTGCGGCGTACACCAGCCACCGATGTTGTCGTCCCGGGACCGGACGAACAGCCGCAGGAACGCGGTCAGCCCGTCGTACCAGTCGTGGTTGCCGGGGATGGCGAACAGCTGGGGCATCTGCTGGCCCGGCGCGGGTCTCGGCAGCGCCGACTCGTACGGACCCTTGCACCGATCCTCGTACGCCTCGGCGCTGGCCGTCGGGTACACCTGGTCGCCGCCCATCACCAGCAGCTGACCGCGCGGCAGCGGTCGACCCGCGACGGGCAGTTCCGGTCGGGACAGCAGATAGGCGATGGAGTACGTGGCGTCGAAGCCGTCTCCCAGGTCGGCCACATAGTCGAACCAGAGTCCACCGTCGCCGACGGTCTGCCGGTGAATCCGGTGCGGCAGTGAGCCCTGCAGCTCACGCTTGTCCAGGTACGCCCCGAACAGCAGCGCCAGCAGCGTGCGCAGGCCCGTGATCACCAGCAGCAGGGGCGCCAGCCAGGGCACCCGGGCCCGCCGGGTGTAGCCCAGCTCCAGCGGATCCAGGCTGCGTGGCCGCCGTGGCTCATCGCTGGCCCCTCCGGGCGTTCCGGCTCCGGACCGCTCGCGGCCGGCCGCCGCCGTCCCGGTGTGCTCGCGGTCGCTCGCCACCGGCTGGGCTGGAATGCCGGGTGTGGTGCTGGATCGGGCGGTTTCGCCGCCGCTGGCGTGATCGTCGGTCACCGCCGGGAGCCTAGTCGTGCCGTTCGGCGCACACTGTCCGCTGCCCGACGCCACCCGGCCTGACGCCGCCCGGCCTGAGTCCGCCCGGCCCGGCCCGGTCCCGGTCGGCCCTTCCAGGAATCGGCGGGTGGGGCCGGCGGGGCGGAAACCCCTGCGATCCCCTCCGGGAGGATGCCGTACACTTGGGCGCTGTTGCCGCCTTAGCTCAGTCGGCTAGAGCGACGCACTCGTAATGCGTAGGTCGACGGTTCGATTCCGTCAGGCGGCTCGGAGATCCGGCCCTGATCAGCGGAGACGCTGGTCAGGGCCGAGTGTCTGGTGATGGTTGGAATCCGGTGGAGCCCTTCGTCGGGGCCCGTGCGCCCTGGGGCATCCCCGGAAACCTCTGCGGGACCTCGGTGCGGTGATCCCGTTCCCACGGGTCCGCGCGTCCGGTCGTCGCTGCCGGGCGTAAATCCGGGCGTCGGCATTTGGGACACCCTGCCTGTGCTACCCGTCGACGCAGGGATCGGGTCAATACGTTTCTGACTTGTTTCTGTGCTTAAATGTCTGTCCAATGTGGTGTTCCTCATTCTGGTCTTCTGCTTGACATGGGGGAGTCCGGTAAACGAGCATCGATACCATGCACCACCATGGGGAATCATCGTGGGTATGGGCTGTATGTCGCCGACATGACCGATGGGTAACCGGATTGTTGGTGTGTCGGATCCCTGCCGTTTGATTCTCATCCGCTCTGCCCGAGAAATGCCGTGGCGAGCGCCCTGCGTTTCGGGCTGCGGCTGTAGCTGGTGGTCCGGCCGAGACTGACGTGATCGTTGTCCTCGGCTGGAGGCGCGCTGCCCGGACGGCGTCGAATACCGAGGAGAGATGTGTCCCAAACCATGAAGGTCGCCCAGACCACCGCCATCGGCGGTCCCGAGGTGCTGCAACTCGTCGAGGTGCCCCGGCCGGTGCCGATTCCCACCGAGGTCCTGGTCAAGGTGCACGCCGCCAGCATCAACCCGGTCGACTGGAAGATCCGTAGCGGCATGTTCCCGTCCGGTGCGCTCGGCGCGCCGCCGTTCGTACTGGGTTGGGACGTGGCCGGGGTGGTGGTCGAGGCCCCCCGGGTGACCCGCTTCGAGCCCGGTGACGAGGTGTACGGCCTGCTCTGGTTCCCCCGTGCCGCCGGTGCCTACGCCGAGTACGCCACCGCTCCGGCCCGACAGTTCGCCCGCAAGCCGGCCGGCCTGTCGTTCGTGGAGGCCGCCGCGCTGCCGCTCGCCGGTCTCACCGCCTGGCAGACGCTCGTCGAGGTCGCCAATGTCGGCCCTGGTCAGCGCGTTCTCGTGACCGCCGCTGCGGGCGGCGTCGGTCATCTCGCCTGCCAGCTGGCCGACCACCTGGGCGCCGAGGTCACCGGCACGGCACGGGCGGCGAAGCACGATCTGATCCGTGACTTCGGGGTGGACCACCCCGTCGACTACACCGCCGTGGACCTCGCCGAGACCGTGCGTGACCAGGACGTGGTCCTCGACCTGCTCGGCGGTTCGCACACGCTGCCCCTGCTCAGCACGCTGCGTCCGGGTGGCCTGCTGATCACCGTGATCGGTCACCCGAGCGAGGAGGTGCTGGCGACTGCCGAGCGGCTCGGGGTGCGGGTCAAGTCGTTCCTGGTGGAGCCGGATCGGGTCGGACTCGAGGCGCTCACCGCCCTCGTCGAACAGGGCGCGCTGCGGGTACACGTGGATCATGTCTTCCCGCTCGCCGACGCGGCCAAGGCACACGAGGCGAGCCAGTCCGGTCGGACCACCGGAAAATTGGTGTTGAGCGTCGCCGACTGACGTCTCAGCTCACGGGCGTCGCCGTATCTTGTGGCCTTTGCCATTGAGGTACGGCGACGCCGAGATGGCTCTTCGGTGCGTTTTTCATTGACGCAGACGAACTCGGTGCCACGTCGGCGGTGAATCGGAGCCGGACCCGTGGCCGCACCCACGAGTCGTCTCCGAGCCGGCGGTCACGCCGGCAGGCGGTCGGCTGTCAGGCCGTCGGTTGCAGGACCTTGGCTCCGAGCGGCAACCACCATTCGCGGTTGTCGCGGTACCAGGTGACGGTATCGGCGAGACCATCGGTCAGAGATACCTGGGGAACATATCCCAGCTCGTTCGTGATCTTGTCGATGTTCATCGCGTATCGGCGGTCGTGCCCCTTCCGGTCCTCGACCCTGCGAACCATGTCCCAGTCCGCCCCGCAGGCGTCAAGCAGCCGTTGGGTCAATTCGCGATTGGTCAGTTCGGTGCCGCCACCAATGTGATACACCTCTCCCGAACGACCTCCGGCGAGAACGAGCGAGATGCCTCGGCAGTGGTCCGAGACGTGCAGCCAGTCGCGCACGTTCAGGCCGTCCCCGTACAGCGGGACGCTCTTTCCCTGCATCAGGTTCGTCACGAAGAGCGGAATGACCTTCTCGGGGAACTGGTACGGACCGTAGTTGTTGCTGCACCGGGTGATCACCACGTCCATTCCGTGGGTCCGGTGGGCGGCGAGGACCATCAGATCCGAAGACGCCTTCGAGGCCGCGTACGGCGATCGCGGCGCGAGGGGCGTGTCCTCGGTCCAGAAGCCCTCGTCGATTGATCCGTAGACCTCGTCGGTGGAGACGTGGACGAATCGTTGAACTCCCGCGTTCCGTGCGGCGTCGAGCAGGCGCTGCGTCCCGACGACGTTGCTGACCGCGAACGTCGCGCCGTCCCGGATCGACCTGTCCACATGCGACTCGGCGGCGAAGTGGATCACGGCGTCGTGGCCCGGGACGACGTCCGCGAGCAGGTCCTGGTCGGTGATGTCGCCCTGGACGAAGGTAAGCCGCGGATGACCAATGGGAATGTTGTCGAGATTGCCAGAATAGGCCAGGTTGTCGATGACGGTGACCGTCGCGTCACGCAGTGTGGGATAGCGGTCGGCGAGCGTATCCCGGGTGAAGCAGGACCCGATGAAGCCGGCACCACCTGTGACAATTATTCGCATGGTCGTAGTTTAAAGTACCGCCGCCAAAGATTACACTGCAAGAATGCGTGGAATTATTCTGGCCGGCGGGACCGGGTCCCGCCTGTGGCCAATCACACGGGCGATGTCCAAACAGCTGATGCCGGTCTTCGACAAGCCGATGATCTATTACCCGCTGAGTACCCTGATCTTGGCCGGAATAGACGACATCATGATCTTGACGACGCCAGAGAGCCAGCATGATTTCCAGCGACTGCTCGGCGGAGGAGAGCAGCTCGGAATTCGGCTCAGCTACCGTACGCAGGACCGACCCGGCGGCATTGGCGAGGCATTCCTCATCGCGGCCGACTTCATCGCCGATGAGCCGGTCGCACTGATCCTCGGCGACAACATCTTCCACGGCAGCGGGCTGGGCTCGCGGCTGGCCGAGAACCTCAACCCGGTCGGCGCCCGCATTCTCGCGGCGCGGGTCGTCGACCCCGAGCGGTACGGGGTCGTCGAGTTCGACGCAGACGGTCAGGTTGTCTCCATCGAGGAGAAGCCGGTCGTGCCGAAATCGGACTACGCCGTGCCTGGCCTCTACTTCTACGACAACCAGGTGGTCGACATCGCGCGCAAGCTGCCGTATTCGGCCCGGAACGAGTTGGAGATAACGGACATCAACGAGGAGTACCAGCGACGGGGCCAGTTGACCGTCTCGGTACTGGACCGTGGCACGGCCTGGCTCGACACCGGCACCTTCACCTCGCTGGTGCAGGCGTCCGAGTTCGTGCGGGTCGTCGAGGAGCGGCAGGGTTTGAAGATCGGTTGCATCGAGGAGGCGGCCTGGCGTGCCGGGCTGATCGATGATGACCAGCTGCGGGAGTTGGCCGGACCGCTGGTGAAGAGCGGATACGGCGACTACCTGCTGCATCTGCTCGCTACCGAGCGGAAGCCGGTGGCCGTTCGATGAAGATCCGCGAGCTGAGTATCGCCGGGGCGTTCGAGGTGACTCCCGCCCTGCACCGGGACAGTCGCGGGGTGTTCCTGGAGTTCTACAAGTCGGATGACCTCGCCGAGGCGACCGGCAGTTCCTTCCGGGTCGCCCAGGCGAACCTGTCGACCTCGATCGAGGGGGTGGTTCGCGGTGTCCACTTCGCGGCGGTGCCGCCTGGGCAGGCCAAGCAGGTGACCTGCATCACCGGGTCGGTGCTCGATGTGGTGGTGGATCTCCGCGTCGGGTCGCCGACCTTCGGTCGTTGGGAGTCGGTCACCCTCGACGACACGCAGCGCCAGGTGATGGTCCTCGCCGAAGGACTCGGTCACGCCTTCTGCTCGCTGACCCCGGACGCCACGGTGATGTACCTGACATCGACCTCGTACGATCCGACCCGTGAGCATGTGGTGAACGCACTCGATCCCGAGCTCGACCTGCCCTGGTCGTCCCGGGATCCGGTCATGTCTCCCCGGGACGCCGCCGCGCCGACCCTGGCCGAGGCCCGGGCCGCCGGGCTGCTGCCCCGGTACGAGGATTGCCGGAGCATCGATGAGCTGCGGGCATAACTGACTCCGCCACCGGGGTGCGGCCCGGTGGCGGAGTCAGTTTCGGGGGAGGAGCAGAGATCAGGGCTGGAACTGGCCGTTGGTCAGAGCTGGCCGTCCAGTTCAGTGGCTGGCGACGACGGCCGCGAACCGCCACCGGAGAACCGGTGTGCCCGGTCCGGCGAGTGTGCCCGGCCCGGCGAGAGTTCCCGAGCGGCCAGCAGAGCGAAGAAACTCGGCGGCGGCGTGGAGAACGCCAGCGAAGTCGTGGCGTGCCTGTGTGGTGACCGGGCGGCCAGGGCGAGTACCGGGCATCGCGGTCGGGAAGACCGCCGCGGAGGTCGATCCGGGAAGGATCGAGGCACTCCGGTGGCCGACCTCGCGGATGCGGGAGTCGACACCACTCGGGAGGCTGGCCGGAACGTGCGGCGTCGACAGCGGGTCGATCACCTCGCGGGGCAGCGGAAATGCGGAAACGATCACGAGACCGTGGTCGTGACCCTGGAACCGGTTAATCACTCTGGGGAGTCGGTTAATCACCAGGAGAGTAAGAACGAGAAATGCGGCAGGCAGGGCGAGCATTACGTCCTCCTCCGCTTCGACCCGGTTCGTTCGACAGCGGAGACGCTAGGGCTCGCCCGCTGGAGACGTCAACCGATCCATCTGGCCTACCCAAATGCGTATACCGCTTGGTGGACCGTTCAGGATGGTCGTTTCGCGGCGTTGCCGTGCCCACCGGTCACGCCTACGGTGCTTTTGAAGCGGCTCCATTGAGCCTTCCTCCAAAATCCGTGTAGGTCCAGGGAGAGGTATTCGTGCGCGTCCTGGTGACCAGTTGCCCCAATTATGGGCACCTTTTTCCAATGGTTCCACTCGCCTGGGCTCTGCGCAATGCGGGCCATGAGGTGCTCGCCGCCGTGCCCACCTCGCTGGTGCCGGTGGCCGTTGGCGCCGGCATCCCGGCGATCTCGATCGGCGACGTCCTGATCCAGTCCACCCATGACGACCAGGCCCCGTCGCACCAGGCGGAGACGACCCAGGCCCTGGTCGAGCACGTGCTCGAGTTCTACGTTCCACTGGCCGAGGCGACCGTGGACCAGATCATCGAGACGGCGCGGGCGTGGCGGGCAGACCTGATCATGCACCCGTCGTGGGACTACGCCGCGCCCATCGCGGCCGCGGCCCTGGGGATCCCCTCGCTGTTCCACAGCTGGGGACTGTTGCCCGAGCCGGAGATCGACGCCGCCGCGAACGAGGCGCTCGCGCCGCTGCGTCGGCGGATCGGTGGCGAGCCGGTCGGGCCGCCCCGCTGGATCGACGTCTGCCCGCCGGGACTGGCCAGCCACGGGCCGGAGGGTGCGCTGCCGATGCGCTACGTGGCGTACAACGGCTCGGCGGAGCTGAAGCCGTGGCTGCTGAGCCAGGCCGACCGTCCCCGGGTCTGCGTGACCCTGGGCAACATCCCGATCCTCGGCGAGCACGACAACGTGGTCGCCACGGTGATCAAGGCCCTCGCCACCGCCGATGTCGAGGTCGTGGTCGCGGCGGCGGACCGGCTCACGGTCGAGACCGACCTTCCGGCCAACGTCCGGGTCGAGCGTCGCCTTCCGCTGCGCCAGCTCCTGCCGACCTGCTCCGTGGCCATCCACCACGGCGGTGCCGGCAGCACCATGGCGGCGATCGTCACCGGGCTGCCGCAGTTGGTGCTGCCGCAGATGTGCGTGCAGTACCAGCACGCCCAGCAGATCGCGGCCGTCGGCGCCGGCGAGTGGTTCGCTCCGGCTGACCTGACCGTCAACGGCGTGCGGGACTCGGTGGAGCGACTGCTGCGGGACCCGGAGCCGGCGCGGATCACCGCGGGGTTGCGGGACCGGCTGGCCGAACGGCCCGAGCCGTCCGATGTCGCCCACACCCTGGCCGCCACCATCCCGTCCGCCCTGCCCGCCAACGCCTGACGGCGTACGGCAGCGAAGGAGAGTTCATGTTCGAGGACGGACACCAAGACATCCTTGAGGCGGTCCGCAAGTACCACCAGACCGCCGACGTGCAGGAGCGCTTCATCCCCGGCGTCACGCCGCTGTTGACCGGCGGCGCGGTGCTCGACGAGGACGACCGGGTCGCCCTGGTCGAGGCGGCCCTGCAGCTGCGCATCGTCGCTGGCGCCGCGTGCTCACGGTTCGAGCGCGAGTTCGCCCGGACGCTGGGACTGCGCAAGGCACACCTGACCAACTCGGGGTCCTCGGCGAACCTGCTCGCCGTGACCGCCCTGACCTCGCCCCAGCTGGGCGATCGGCGCCTGCGCAAGGGCGACGAGGTGGTGACGGTGGCGGCCGGGTTCCCGACCACGGTCAACCCGATCCTGCAGAACGGCATGGTGCCGGTCTTCGTGGACGTGGAACTGGGCACCTACAACACCACCCCGGAGCGCGTCGAGGCGGCGATCACGCCGAAGACGAAGGCCATCGTGCTGGCGCACACCCTCGGCAACCCGTACGCCGCCGAGGAGATCAAGAGCATCGCCGCAGCCCACGGGCTCTGGTTCGTCGAGGACAACTGCGACGGGCTCGACTCGACGTACCGTGGCCGGTTGACCGGCACCTTCGGCGACGTGTCGACCTGCAGCTTCTACCCCGCGCACCACATCACGATGGGCGAGGGCGGCGCTGTGACGACCAACAGCGTCCGGCTCGCCCGGGTGATCGAGTCCGTCCGGGACTGGGGACGCGACTGCTGGTGCCTTCCGGGCGAGGACGACACCTGCCGGCGGCGGTTCGAGTGGACCATGGGGACCCTGCCACCCGGATACGACCACAAGTACACGTATTCCCACATCGGTTACAACCTGAAGGCGACGGATCTGCAGGCCGCGTTGGGTCTGACCCAGCTCGCCAAGCTGCCCCGGCTCAGCGAGGCCCGGCGCCGCAACTGGCAGCACCTGCGGACGGCTCTTGAGGGCACGCCGCACCTGCTGCTTCCGGAGGCCACCAAGGACAGCGACCCGAGCTGGTTCGGCTTCGTGCTCACGATCCAGCCCGACGCGCCGTTCGAGCGGCGGGACATCGTGGCCTTCCTGGAGTCGCGGCGCATCGCCACCCGGCAGCTGTTCGGCGGCAACCTGGTGCGGCACCCGGCCTACCAGGGCGCCGAGTTCCGGGTCAGTGGTGAGCTGACCAACAGCGACATCATCACCGAGCGGTCGTTCTGGGTGGGCGTCCACCCGCGGCTGACCGGCGAGATGGTCGACTACCTGGCCGAGAGCATCCGTTCGTTCGCCACCTCGCCGGCGATGGCGTGACCAGGTGACCGAAGATCGGATCGTCGTGGTGCACTGCCTGGACGCACCCAGCGTCCAGGCGGCGCGCCAGCGGCTGCTGGAGAGCCACTCACGCAGGATCCGGACCGCGCCGTTCACGTTGTTGTCCTACGGCCCGCTGCTCGACGCCGCCGGTGATGTCGCCGTGGGCAGCCTGTTCGTCGTGAGCGCCGACGGTCCGGAAACGGTCGCCGAGTTCTTCTCCGAGGATCCGTTCCGCACCGGTGGGGTCTGGCGGGACGTCCAGGTACACGCCTTCCGGCCGTCAGCGAACGGCCGGGTACGGCTGGACCTGAGTACGCCAGCGGCATAGCCGGTCGCGTCGGCGGGGAAACCCGTCGGCGCGACCGGGCCGGCAGCCCCTTCGGAGTGGTCAGGACCGTGCCACCGGCCGTGTGACGAGGTCGGTGGCACGGTCGGGTCGGTCGGGGGATGCCCCTCCGCCGGCGTCGGTGTGGCGGAAGGTCAGCCGACTGGCGGCACCGGCGCCGCCAGTCGGCGGGCCGCGGTGACCAGTGAGTGGCGCTGCTTGGCCCGCTCCTCCGGACTGTCCGCCGGGCGTCCGGTGAGCATCGCGATCACCTGGGGAGCGCTGAACCACCAGGCCGCCAGAGCAATGACCATGAAAACCAGATGTGCCGTTTCGATGTCCTCGGCGAGCTGGCCGCTGGCCTGTCCGGTCGCGAAGGATTCGACCTTCTCGCGGTAGTAGCGGGCCCGCGCCTCGTGGTCGGCGACGTGGCCGGAGTAGCTGAGGCCCTCCCAGTGCAGCAACCGCACCAGGTGCGGGTGCTCCAGGTGATAGTCGAAGACCAGGCCGGCGAACTCGCCGATGTCCCGGTCCCGCACGGAGGAGAGTGGTACGGCCTTGGCGATGCGGGCCAGTTCCTCTCGGAGAACGATCTCGAAGAGGGCGTCCTTGTCACCGAAGTAGTGGTAGAGCCGCTGCTTGTTGATCCCCGCCCGGCGGGCGATCCCGTCCATGGTCGTACCGGCCAGCCCGTGCTGGGCGAACTCCTCGGTCGCGGCTGCCTTCAGCCGCCGACGAGTTTCCTCAATGTCCCAGGCCACCCCCCGACTGTAACTCCAACCCTTTCGTTGACGTAGCCGAAGGCCGTCTCTATGCTAACTGCAACGTTGGAGATGGAGATCGTGCGTCGAGGGGCGAACAGCCGCGTCCGCACAAGGCGGGCGCGCCGATGGCGTCGGATCTCCGGAGCCGACCAACCTAGGAGTGATAGCTCTTGTTCCCCACCAGAAGGTCCCTGCTCAAGGCCGCCGCCGTCGGCGGTGGCGCGGTAGCCACCACCGCGCTGGCCGGCCTTCCGCAGGCAGCCGAGGCTGCCGAGGGCCCCACAACCGCCAGCCTGTCGCCCCGGGCGTACGCGGATCCCAATCTACGCTCCGCCGCTGGCCGGGCGCTGCGGCTGGCAGCCGCGCAGCGGGACTACCCCCAGCACTTCCCCGCCCACCCGAACAACGGCGACGAGCAGACCCACCCCTACCTGGCGACGTACACCAAGGGACTGCCGCACAACGAGCTGGGTGAGGTGGACCACGCGGCCCACGACGCCCTGCTGCGGGCCATCGCCAGCGGTGACCCGGCGAAGTTCGACGCGGTGCCCATGGGCGCGGCCGGCGGACGCAAGCAGCTCGGGCCACAGGGCGCCCTCGCCTTCGAACTCATGGGCGCCGACACGTTCGGCCTGGTGGTACCCCCGGCGCCGGCGGCGTCCAGCGCCGAGACCGCGGCCGAGCTGGCCGAGCTCTACTGGCAGGCCCTGCTGCGCGACGTGCCGTTCACGGAGTACGAGAGCTCGCCGCTGGCCGCCGAGGCCGCCGCCGACCTGTCGCGGTACACCGGTTACCAGGGGCCGCGCAGCGGGGGCCGGGTCACCCCGGGCACGCTGTTCCGCCCGGGTCTGCCCGGCACCCAGGCCGGCCCGTTCATCTCCCAGTTCATGCTGATGCCGGTGCAGTTCGGGACCTCGCGGATCCAGCAGCTGCACGACACGGTCGCGCCGGGCGTCGACTACCTCGGAACGTTCGCCGACTGGCTCGCCTCGCAGAACGGGGTGAACGCGCCGACGGTGCGCGACTTCTCGCACCAGCGTTACCTGTTCAACGGCCGTGACATGGCCCACTACACGCACTTCGACGTGCTCTACCAGGCGTACCTGTTCGCCGCGCTGACCATGCTCGGTTCCCCGGCCTACCCCGCGTCGTTGCAGGACGCCGGAAACCCGTACTTCCGGTCGGTCAACCAGATGGGCTTCAACTCGTTCGGCTCGCCGCACCTGGCGAGCCTGCTCGCCGACGTGGCGATCCGGGCCATCAAGCACACCGAGTTCCAGCAGTTCAACGTGCATCGTCGGATCCGGCCCGAGGAACTGGCCGGTCGGGTCGAGGTGCATCTGAACCGTTCGCCCGGCCGTTACCCCGGCCTGATCAACAACGAGCTGCTGCACTCGCCGGTGCTGGAGCGGAACAAGTCGCGGTACGGGTCGTACCTGCTCACCCAGTCGTTCCCGGAGGGCTCGCCGATGAGCCCCTCCTACCAGAGTGGACACTCCACGGTGGCCGGCGCCTGCGTCACGGTCCTCAAGGCATGGTTCAACGAGTCGTACGTCCTGCCGGACCCGGTCGTTCCCGGGCCGGACGGGACCACGCTGGTGCCCTACGAGGGTCCGGACAAGGGTCAGCTGACCGTCGGTGGCGAGCTGAACAAGCTGGCCGGCAACATCGGTGCGGGTCGCTCCTACGCCGGGGTCCACTACCGCTCGGACAACACCGCCGCGTTCCGGTTCGGTGAGGAGATCGCCCTCGACCTGCTGCGCGAGCAGCGGGCGGTCTACCTCGAGAAGAGCGCTTTCACCATCACCCGTTTCGATGGGACCACCGTGACGATCTGACCGCGCGTCGGTCGATCGGCAGAAGAGCACAAAGGAGAACACAGTGCGTCGACAGGTGCTGGGCACGCAGGGCATGGAGGTCTCTGCCCTGGGCCTCGGCTGCATGGGCCTGACCTTCGGGTACGGGTCCATCGACGAGGACCGGGCGATCGCCACCGTGCACCGGGCGTTGGACCGGGGCATCACCTTCTTCGACAGCTCGGACCACTACGGTCCGAAGACGAACGAGGTGCTGCTCGGCAAGGCGCTGGCGGGTCGCCGCGACGAGGTGCAGTTGGCCACGAAGTTCGGCACCTACTCCTGGGAGACGCCCCCACGGGTGCCGGACGGGCGGCCTGAGCACGTACGCGAGGCCGTGGACGCGTCCCTGCAGCGGCTGGGGACCGACTACATCGATCTGTACTACCAGCACCGGGTTGACCCGCAGGTGCCGATCGAGGAGACGGTCGGGGCGATGGCCGAGTTGGTCACCGCCGGCAAGGTGCGGTACCTCGGACTCAGCGAGGCCGCCGCGGACACCATCCGGCGGGCCCACCAGGTGCACCCGATCACCGCGATCCAGCCCGAGCACTCCCTGTGGAGCCGCGAGGTGGAGGCGGAGATCGTCCCGGCCATCCAGGAGCTGGGGATCGGCTTCACGCCGTACGCGCCGCTCGGACGGGGCTTCCTCACCGGGTCGATCAATTCGGTGCAGGACCTGGCGGAGAACGATTTCCGCCGCCTTGCCCCCCGATTCCAGGGTGACAATTTTGGTCACAACTGGGAAATGGTGGAGCGGGTCAAGACGGTGGCCGGTCGGCACAATGCCACGGCGGCGCAGGTCGCTCTGGCATGGGTGTTGCAGGCCGTCGAGGGATCGGTTCCGATTCCGGGCACGACCCGGCCTGAGCGGATCGATGAGAACGTCAAGGCCCTGGACCTGACCCTGACCGAGGACGACCTCAAGCTGCTTGAGGCCGACTTCGAGGCGGCGGGTACCCGCTGGCCAGCGCCGATGATGGCCTTCGTCAACGGCTGACAGAACCACGGAAAGAATGGGCGGATCGCCAGTGAAATGGCGATCCGCCCATTCGCCGTGCGATTTTCCGGCAGTCCCTGGGGTAGCAATTCGACTACCCCTGTCGGAGTCCCAGTAATAGCCCGGAAAAGTCATTGTGGCGAATGTGTGACCGCTTGTAGCGTTCTGCTCGCGGGGGTACCACAATTTCGAATGACCACAGGGAGGTACGCAGTGGATTCGTCATTCGTGGACCGACTGAAACGCTTCGGCACGGCGGATGCCGTCGTATTCAACGGGCGGTCCTACAACTACGCGGAGCTGCTCGACGCGGTGGAGGACTGGCGCGCGTACCTGACCGAGCACCAGGTCCGCCCCGGTGACGTGGTGACCCTGGAGGGTTCGTCGTCGCTGCACACCTGCGCGGGTCTGCTCGCTCTCATCGATCGCGGTGCGGTAGCCGTACCGCTGACCCCACTTCCGGACGCGAAGCGTGCGGAGTTCCTCGACGTGGCCCAGGTCGAGACCGTCATCACGGTGACCTCGACCGGCGCGCGGACCTGCGACCGGACCGGCCGCCGTGCCGAGCACGAGCTGTACGACCGGCTGCGTCGCGACGAACGGCCGGGCCTGGTCCTGTTCAGCTCGGGCACCACGGGCCGGAGCAAGGCGTCCGTGCTCGACTTCGGCAAGGTCCTCGCCCGGTACGGCGAGCCGAAGCGGCCACAACGGATCCTGTCGTTCCTGAACCTCGACCACATCGGCGGCATCAACACCCTGTTCCACACCCTCAGCCAGGGTGGTGCCGTGGTGACGCTGGCCGAACGCACCCCCGACACGGTGTTCGCCACCATCGCCGAGCACCGGGTGGAGGTCCTGCCGACGACGCCGACCTTCCTCAACATGGTGCTCATCTCCGGCGTGCTGGACCGCTACGACACCTCGTCGCTGCGCCTCGTCACCTACGGCACCGAGCCGATGCCGTTGCAGACCCTCCAGCGTCTCGCGGCGGCGCTGCCGGAGGTCCGGCTCAAGCAGACGTACGGGCTCTCCGAGGTCGGGATCGTGCCGACCCGGTCCCGGGAGGACGGCACGCTCTGGGTCAAGCTCGGCACCAGCGCCGGATTCTCCTACAAGATCGTCAATAGCGTCCTGTGGGTCCGGTCCGACATGGCCATGCTGGGCTACCTCAACGCGCCCGCGCCCTTCGACGAGGAGGGGTACTTCAACACCCAGGACGTGGTCGAGGTCGACGGGGAGTACGTACACATCCTCGGTCGGCGCTCCGAGATCATCAACGTCGGCGGCGAGAAGGTCTACCCCATCGAGGTGGAGAACGTCCTGCTCGAGGTCCCCAACGTCGCCGAGGCCACGGTGAGCGGACACACCAGCCCGGTGACCGGCATGGTCGTCAAGGCGGTGGTCAAGCTGGCCGAGGAGGAGGACCCGCAGGTCGCCCGCAGCCGGGTACGCGCGTACTGCCGCAGCCGGTTGGAGCGGTACAAGGTGCCGCAGCTCATCGAGATCTCCAACGCCGACCAGCACTCCGACCGCTTCAAGAAGATCCGGGTCGCGGGATGACCGGGACCGACGCCACCTCCGTGGCCCTGATCAGCGGTGGCAGCCGCGGGCTGGGCCTGGCCGTGGTCGAGCGGCTGCTCTCGGAGGGCACCCGGGTGGCCACCTTCAGCCGGTCCGCGACGCCGGAGCTGGAGGAACTTCGGGAGAAGTACGGCGACGACCTGTGGTGGTCCGCCGCGGATCTGCGGGACACCGCTGCCATGCGCCGGGTGGTCAGCGAGACCACCGACCGGCTGGGTCGTGTCGACATCCTGGTGAACAACGCCGGCGTGCTGCACCAGGAACTGCTGCTCACGCTGGCCACCTCGCGCATCGAGGAGCTGGTCTCGGCGAACCTGGTGGCTCCGATGGTCCTCGCGCAGGCGGCGGCCCGCGCGATGAGCCAGTCCGGGGGCGGCGCGATCGTGAACATCTCGTCCATCAACGCCATCCGTGGCTACCGCGGTGTCGCGGCCTACGCCGGAGCGAAGGCCGGACTCGACGGGTTCGGCCGGAGCCTGGCCCGCGAGCTCGGTCCATTCGGCATCCGGGTCAACTCGGTGGTGCCCGGCTTCTTCGACACCGCCATGACCGCCGACGTCACCGAGCGGAACCGGGAACGCATCACCCGGCGTACCCCGCTCGGCCGGCTCGCCTCGGTGGCCGAGATCGTCGAGGCCGTCATCTTCCTGTGCTCGTCCCAGTCCTCATTCATCACCGGTCAGACGCTTGTTGTCGATGGAGGCATCTCATGCTAGGAGTCACTGAGGTTCGGGCCGCGGTCCTCGCCGAGATCAAGGCGCTCCTGTTGGAGGAGGACGAGGAGATCGACGGCGTGCAGGGCTCGGCGCAGCTGCATGACATCGCTCTCAACTCGCTCCTGCTGGCCCGCCTGGTCATCCAGCTGGAGAAGGTGGTCGGTGGCGACCCCTTCGTCGCGGGCGTGGCCGCCATCGCGGACCTCCGCACCGTGGACGACCTCGTGGCCGCGTACGAGCGGGTCGCCGCGGTCCCGGCGGGGGCGGGAGCCAAGGCATGACCACGAGCACCGGAGCGTTGCTCCGCTTCGAATCCATCGATGACTACCTGGGCTCGCCGCACGGTCGGTTCTTCGGCAGCGGTTACCGCCGGGCCATGTACGACGTTCGCGACGTACAGGTCGCGGTCGGCGGTGCCGAGCCGGGTGGTACGACCGCACTGATCGATGTCGCGTATCCCGTTGACTGGTCGCGCAAGGCGGATGCCGACCTGCGACCGCACCTGAGCACGATGGACATGCTGGTGCTCGGCGCTCAGCTCAGCGAGGCCCACCTCATTCAGGGGTTCGGTGGCGACCGGGGCATGCGGCGGCGGTCCTGGATCCGCAAGGTGACCCTGCGCTCGGGCAACGTGCCGCAGGAGGATCTGACCGGGCTCCAGGGCACGGCGAAGCTGCTCTCCAGCTACGCGGCCACCGCCGACGGCACGGCCGTGTCCACCTACGAGAGTCGGATCGGCGCCATGCGCGCCCGTTACGAGATCGTCCATCCGGTGGCCCGGTACGACACCCGGAACGAGCGTTACCCCCGGCTCGAGGCGGTCCTCGGGGATCCGGGAGACCGCTACTACGGCGAGGGATTCCAGGGTCAGCAGCACTGGATCGAGGATGTCCAGGTCGACATGGCGGAGCTTCGCGCCACCGCCCGGGTCGCCCTGGAACAGCTCAGCACCCGCCCGCCCACCGAGGGCATCGAGGGGGAGTACCAGCCGAGCTGGTCGCTGCTCGACTGCTTCGTCGTCAACCTGCAACTGACGCAGATCATGATGTACGAACTCGACGCGGTGCGCCGGCAGGACAGCAACACGCTGTGGATGCTGAAGACCACCTTGCAGGCCGACCGGCCGCTGCGGCCGATCACCGAGGCGACCGGCGTCCAGGCGGCCATCACCGACAAGCACCTCGTCGAGCTGCGAGGCGGTCAGTGGCGTGACGTCACCGTGGCCGGCTCCTGCGCCGGCGTGTCGTTCCGCTCCTCCTTCGCGCACGAACTGCCGACCGGCCACCTCGCCACGGTCTGAGCACCGCCACCGTCAGGAGAAACATAGATGAAGCTCGCTGTATCGGGAACCTATTCGTCCGGTAAGACCCGGTCGGTCATGGCCCTGTCCCACTACACCGGCATCCCCCGTACGCTGGCCAAGGCGATTCGGGAAATCATGCCCGAGGCGCTTCCGGGTAAGGCCCTGGCCGAGGTGACCCCCGCCGAGTTCCTGCAATTGATGATGCGCCGGCACGTCGGGCGGGCGGTCCACGAGGCGCTGCTGGGGGACAGCTTTCTGTCGGACGGCTCCTCCCTTCAGGAATGGCTGTACGGCGCGGCGCGGGTAATGCATGGGATGAATCCGAACGCCACCGCGGACGGCGTGAACGTTCCGGCCGTGGACCCGGCCGAGATGGCCTTCTTCGAGCAGGTCGTGGCCCAGTTCGGCTTCGCGTTCAAACAGCATGTTAAAAACACCTACGACGCCTTTGTCCACTTGCGGCATGAACTGCCCATCACCGACGATGGGCACCGTCCGATGAACGAGAAGTTTCGCACTACGATCGATGAGATGCTGCTCACCACGTTGGAGGAACTCAGGATCCCGGTGGTCGTGATCGGCGGGTCGTTCGAGGAGCGCCTCGACCAGATTGTCCAGACGTTCGAGCTACCGACTGTGATCGATCGCAGTGAGGCCATCGAACGGGCCAACGCCGATTATGCGGCCCTTGACCTGCGTCTTGAGCAGGAGCGCGCGCGTAGCGTAGCCGTCTGAGATGTACGGACCGTAAGCGGATCGGGAAACCGATCGACACGACTAGCCGCCCCGGAACCCGGGGCGGCTAGTCGGCGTGATCGTTATAAATGGCCTAAGATCATTATACCGGAACTTCCACTGTCGTTCGGGGCGCGTAAGCTGTGCCCGGCAGTCGTCGATCGGCGGGTGGTTCGCTGAGACCGCCCGTCTGGGGGACAAGGGCGCCGGGGGGGCCGGTCATGAGTGAGGCATCGTCATCGAGTGAGACACCTTCTTTTCCTGGTCGGGGGCAAACACCTCCCCTCAGCGGGGTCAATGTCGTCGTCACTGTGACAGACGGGTTACAGCGACTCGGGATCGAGCACATGCTGCAACCCTTCGGTCCGGGCATCCGGCTGCACGACGAACCGTGCGTCGAGCGGGCCGTCGTGCTGGCGGAGCTGGATCCCTCGGCGGTGTTGATCGTCGCGTTGCAGGACGTGTTGAACGGCGCGGAGCGCCTGGTGTCGGACGCCGCGGCGGCCGGGGTGAAAGTGCTGGTCCTGCTCGAGGGCGACGATCCCGCCCGGCTGCCCAGCCTGGCCCGCATCCAGGGGTGCGGGTTTCTCAACACCGAGGAATTAAGCGGCGAGACGCTCGTCGACGCGCTGGCGCGTACCGCGAGCGGCGAAGTCATCATTCCGTCGAGACTCGCCGCCAACCTGCTGGCATCCATGGGGCGACCGGCCCAGTCCGCCCCCTATCCGATTCGGGTGACGTCCCGGGAACAGCAGGCACTGCATTTGCTCGCCGAAGGCCTGAGTAACAAGCAGATTGCTCGTAGGCTCGAAATTTCCGAGCACGGAGCGAAGCGTTTGGTCGCTAATCTGATGGCCAAGTTGGACTGCCCTTCCCGTACAGTCGTGGTTGCCAAGGCGATTCAGGTAGGAATGCTGCAAACCTCGGAAAGTCGAGGCTGACCAGGCCCGACGTCACGGGGCGACAGTAAATGCATTTTTGGTGAATCAGCTAAACTGTTTGGTAACCTTACGGTTATCGCATCGTTATAACCAGTTTACCCTTCAGGAATTGTTAAGAGCGGTTCCTCGGGATAAGTTTGGTCACGGTGGCGGACCGATGACTGCGGTGAGGCCGGCCGGGTCAATGGCCGGGGGCGCCCGTATTGTATCTAATTTGTCGCAGTTCATTGAGTTTGGTGACATGGCCGTTTCGGTAGCCGGAAGGCGGGATCAGGCGCGTATGGCTTCTCCAGGCATGGACTCTTCCACTCATATCGTTGTGGCAATGCGCAACCAACTGCGGCGGGCTGGTCTGGGGCGCATGCTCGCGTCGATTGACGGCATCGGGCCGCCCCGACTCGTCGATTGCGTCGAGCAGGCGGCGGTCTTCGCGACATCCGTTAGCTCGATGGTCCTCATCGTCGTGCTGGGTGAGTTGAGCGACGGGGACATCGCGCTGCTGACCTCGATGAGTCCATCGGTCCGGATTCTGACCCTGGTGGGTGACGGGGAACTGCACCGACTCGGCGAACTCGCCGGCCGCAGCAGTGCCCTGCTGCCCCTCGCCGGCCTGGACACCCGCACCCTGCGGGACGTCGTGCGGCGGGCGGAACGCGGCGAGTACTCGATGCCTCACCGGTTGGCCTCGAAGCTGCTCACCATGCACCAGCAGCGGATCGCGCCGACCGCGCTGCCCCGAATGACGCCCCGGGAGGAGCAGACCGCCCAACTGCTCGTCGACGGGCTGACCAACAAGCAGATCGCCCGCCGACTCAGCATCTCCGAGCACGGCGCGAAGCGACTGGTGGCCAACGTCATGGCCAAGCTCGACTGCCCGAACCGGACTCTCGCGGTCGCCAAGCTGCTGCGGGACCGTACCCCCGTACCCGCGCTCAGCCACAAAGAGGTAGCACGATGACGTTCCTTTCCGCCGACCAGGCACAGCTGGTCTCGGAAATCGCTGACTTGTTGATCGCCCGCGAGGAGACCGTCGCCATCGCGGAGAGCAGCACCGGCGGACTGGTGGCCGCGTGCCTGCTCACCTACCCGGGCGCATCCCGGTTCGTGGTGGGTGGTGGAGTGCTGTACAGCTACCCGGTCCGGGAGGCGCTGATCGGGATGGGTGAGGCCGAACACAAGCCCTACGGCGGTTCCACCCCCGAACTCGTCCTGCGCCTCGCCGAGTTGTTCCGCGACAAGGTCGGCGCCGACTGGGGAATCGGTGAGGGTGGCGCCGCCGGCCCCGCGATCAGCCCCTACGGACACCCCGCCGGGTACACCGCGCTGGCCGTCAGCGGCCCGGTGACCCGTACGGAGATCCTGGAAACCGGCTCCGCCGAGCGCGCGGCGAACATGTCGGCCTTCACCACCGGCCTGCTGAGCCTGTTCGCCGCGACCCTGCGTGACGCCCGTCCGTGACGCCGTTCAACCAGTCAGAGGAAGAAAGACACCCACGATGACCGCACAGGTCGATCAGCGCACCCGATACGAACGCGGGATGCGGCTGCTCATCAAGGTGGCCGGGTCCGAGCGCCCGGCCATCCTCGACGCCCTCGCCCCGATCGCACCCGATCTCGGTCGGTACACCGTCGAGTTCGCCTACGGCGACGTCTACGACCGGCCCGGACTGGACCTGCGCACCCGGCAACTCGTCACGATCGCGGTCCTGGCGGCACTCGGCAACGCGGGGCCGCAGCTGGCCTTCCACCTGCGCGGCGCGCTCAACGTCGGGTGCCCACCGTTCGAAGCCCTGGCGGCCGTCGTCGAGGCCACGGTGCCAGCCGGCGTGTCGACCGCGATCGGCGCGATCCGGGTCGCCCGGGACGTCCTCGGGGTCGACGGGTTCACCGGGGTCGACCGGCCCGCCGTCCGCGAGGAGGAGCGGGATCCGGCGGTCGGAACGCTGCTCGCCGGGATCCGGGAGGCCGCCCCCGACCTCAGCCGCTACCTCCTGGACGCCGGCATCTCCGCCGACGGCGGTCTGCCGGGGCGGGCCCGCGGGATCGTCGGCATCGCCGGCTGCGGGACGCTGGGCACCGTCCGGCCCCGGCTGACGGCGTCGGTGCGGGGGTTGCTGGACGCCGGGGGTGAGCCTGCGGAGGCCGTGGAGACGGCCATCCAGCTCGGGGTGTACGCGGGCTTCCCCGCCGCCATCAACACGATCGCGGCCATCGGGGAGGTCTTCGCCGAGCGCGGCATCACGCTGGCCCCGGCCGGCGGGTCGCGGCCGGACTGACGGCACCGACGCAGGTCACCGCTGCCGCAACCGGTCGATCTCGGCAAGCACCAGGTCCACGTGCGGACGCAGCCGCGCCCGTAGGTCCCCGGTCCAGTTCTCCTCGGAGTACCGGCGGTTCAGGTACAGCTCCCTGGCGTACCGCAGGACGGGGCGGTGCTCCGGCGGAAGCCGGGCCAACGCCCAGTCGGCGGCGGCGTCCTTCGACCTGATCTCGCCGGTCGCGAGGGTGGTCCAGACCCGTGCCAGGGTCAGCAGGACGTTGCGGGTGTCGTTGCCCAGGTCGCCGACCAGGCCGGGGATGCCCTCGACGCTCGCCTGGACCACGTCGGCCCAGGGGACGGGCGCAAGGACCCGGGCCGGTGGTGGTCCGGCCAGCGGATGATCTCCCGCCAGCACCATCGTGATCAACAGGGCAAGGTCCGCCGACGGTTCCGGCCGCGGCGGACCATCGCTCTCGAACTCCTCCCGCAGCCACTCGCCGTACAGGAAATCCCCAAGCGGCGGGAACCGCCACGGACGGACCTCGGACTGGACGACCACGGTCAGCTCGACTGGCCGGACGCCGTTCCGGGAGCCGGAGATCGGGAGCAGCCCGCCGAGAAGCGCATGCCGCTCCTGGTCGGTCAGGCTCCGGCGGCAGACGACCAGAACGTCCACGTCACTGGCCGGTCTGAGCCCGCCGAGCAGGGCCGATCCGTGCAGGTAGGTCCCGATGGCCACCGGGCCCAACACCCGATCGACGAGCCCCACGACCCGCTGAAGCTGGTCCATCCGGTGAGTCTCGGCCCTCGGCCGCCGGAACGCATCCAGATTCCCGGCCTCCGCCGGCCCGAAGGTGCGATCGGGTCGGCGGAGGCCGGGGCACCGCGACAGGTCGTACCTCAGCCGTACACCAGACAGAACGGGTGACCGACCGGGTCGGCGAACACCCGGAACCCGCTCTCGCGTTCCGCCGGCAACCGCCGGGCGCCGAGCGCGATCACCCGACGTTCTGCCTCGTCCACGTCGGATACCCGGATGTCCAGGTGGAGTTGCTGCGGGCGCTGCGGGTCGGGCCATCGGGGTGGTACCCACTCCGTGGCCCGCTGGAAGGCGAGTTGCCGGGCGCCCGGCTCGACCCCGATGACCACCCATTCGTCGCTGTCCTCGTTGACGCGCATGCCCAGAATCTCCGCGTAGAACGCCCCGAGGGCGCGCGGGTCAGGGCAGTCGAGCACCGTCTTCTCCAGTCGACCGATCATCCCGACATCCTGCCGCGAAGCCGGCCCGACCGCTCGGCACGGGCTCGACCGGGTCCCGGGAGCGGGCGCGAGCCCGGCCACCTGTCCGCGGGGGTGGAGGCCCGCCGGCCCGGCGACCCATGCGGACCCGCGTGTCGTCAGGCCGAGAGGCTGGTCAGGAAGTCGCCCAGGCCCTGCGCGATCGCCATCAGCCCACCGCCGATGCCACGTACCGTGTTCGCCGCCCCGTCCGGGCGGAAGGCCATGAAGAAGATCAAGAAGCCCACGAAGAGCCAGGTGAAGATCTTCTTGACTGTGATCACGTTTCCTCCGTCCATGCCTGTCGAGGTGCCGACCCGGGCGGGATGGTTCAGCGCGGGTCTGGGTGGCGGATCGCTCGGCTTCCCGTCCGGGGGACGGCTAAACGGGCGAGTCGCCGCAAAGAGGTGATAAATCCGGGAAGATATCGGTGGGTGCGGGGACCGTGGCGGCTTTGCCCCCGCTCGGCGGACGGCTGACGCTGTCAACCCCGTACCACCGAAATCCGCCGGAGAGCGTCGCGGCGGGCCGCCCGTCCCGCGTCGCACGGGAGGCGACATGGAGAGCCGACTGAAGGTCCTCGGACATCCCCTGCATCCGATGCTGGTGATGTTCCCGGTGGCCCTGTTCGTCACCGGCGTCGGGTTCGACGTGGTGGACGCGCTTGGCGGTCCGTGGGTGCTCGGCGAGGTGGCGTACTGGAACATCGTCGTCGGGCTCGTGGTGGGCATCCTCGCGGCCGTGGCCGGTCTGTTCGACCTGCTGGCCATCCCGGCCGGCACCCGGGCCAAGCGCGTCGGGATCATGCACGCCCTGGTGAACGCCGGGGTTCTCGTGCTCTTCGCCGGGGTCTGGGCGGTCCGGACGTCGGCGGTCGAGCGCGGCGCGGGCGGCGGCCTGCTCGCCATCGAGGTGGTGGCGTTGGCGGGGGCGACCGTCGGCGCCTGGTTCGGCGGCGAACTGGTCGACCGGCTGGGCGTCGGGGTCGACCCGGACGCCACCCTGAACACGCCCAGCTCGCTGCGCCAGGCCGGCCCGCCCAACAGCAAACTCGGCCAGATGGGAGACGCGCTGTGAGCCAACCACGCCGCGCCGACCGGGGGTGGGACCCGCTCGCCGAGCTCCAGGCACTGCGCGCCGAGCTGGGGCGGTTGGTCGGTACGGCGCTGGTCGGCTCCGGTGGCGGCACCCCGGACATCGAGCTGGTGGAGGCCGAGGACGGCTGGCAGGTGCTCGCCCGGCTGCCCGGCGTCGCACCCGAAGAGGTCGCGGTGGAACTGGACGATCGGGACCTGTGCATCCGGGCCCGATCCGAGGAGGAGGTCAACAGCGACCTCGGAATGCCCGGGACCGGCTCCCAGGTGCGCTGCTTCGAGCATCGGATCACCCTGCCCAGCCAAACCGACGCCGACCGGATCGACGCGGTGATGGACCACGGGCTACTGACGATCCACCTGCCCAGGGCCGGCCGGAGCCGCCGCCGGACGATCACCGTCGGCCGGGCCGGACACCCCCCGGGTGGGCGACCACCACGTACCGCGGGCGGGTCCGTCGATCCGGCCGTCGACCGGGAGCTGCACCACCGGGACGTCACCGATACGACCCTGCGCCAGCCCAGCTGACGGATGGACGGTACGACGGCCTCACCAGCACCGGACATTGCCGGCCGATTGGGTTCGGCGTCCGACGGCGCTGGTCGACTGGGTTCGGTGCCGGACGGCGCTGGCCGACTGGGTTCGGTGCCGGACGGCGCTGGCCGACTGGGTTCGGTGCCGGACGGCGCTGGCCGACTGGGTTCGGTCTCCGTTGGTGCCGGTAGCGGTGCCGGGGCGTCGGATCGGGTGCCGGGTGTCCGGCGCATCGCCGTGCTCCGGGCGAACGCCCTGGGCGACTTCATCTTCGTGCTGCCCGCGCTGGAGGCGCTCCGGGCGGCGTACCCGGAAGCGGAGCTGGTCCTGCTCGGTGCACCCTGGCACGCCCGGTTGTTCGCCGGCGACCGACCCGGCCCGGTGGACCGGGTGCTGGTGGTCCCGCCCGCCCCGGGGATCCGGTCGGCCGGTCCGGACGAGCCCGAGACGTCGACCGAGGCGTTCCGGGCGGCGGCCCGCCGAGATCCGATCGACCTCGCGGTCCAGCTGCACGGTGGGGGCGCGAACTCGAATCCACTGGTTTCCGGCCTCGGGGCCCGGCTCACGGTCGGGCTACGGGCCGAGGCCGCGCCGCCGTTGGATCGCTGGTTACGGTACGTGATCTACCAGCCCGAGGTCGCGCGCCACCTGGAGGTGGTCGGGTTGGTGGGCGCGGAGCCGGTCACCTGGACGCCCCGGTTGGCGGTGACGGACGCCGATCGGGCCGAGGCACTGGCGGTGACCGGTCCCACCGGACGCCCGCGGGTCGCGCTGCACCCCGGGGCCACCGATTCGCGTCGCCGCTGGCCCGCCGACCGCTTCGCCGCCGTCGCGGACCGGCTGGTTTCCGACGGGTACGACGTGTTCGTGACCGGTTCGGCGGGAGAGCGGGAGCTGACCGGCCGGGTGGTGGCGGCGGCCCGGCGCCCGGTGCGGGATCTCAGCGGCGCGCTGTCCCTCGGTGGCCTGCTCGGGTTCCTCGCCGGCTGCGCCGTCGTGGTCTCCAACGACACCGGGCCGATACATGTCGCCGCCGCAGTCGGCACGCCGACCGTGGGCATCTTCTGGGTGGGCAACCTGATCAACTGCGCGACGCCGCTGCGGGCCCGACACCGGCCGATCATCTCGTGGACCCTGCACTGCCCGGTCTGCGGCGCCGACTGCAGTCGGGACATCTACCCGGATCGGCCGGGTGATGGCTGCGCGCACCGGGAGTCCTTCGTCGCCGACGTACCGGTGCCGGAGGTGCTGGCCGCGGTGGCCGATCTGATGGGCGGCTGAGTCTTCACCTCTCGGGGCGTTAACAGGGGCACCCTGCTATACAGAAAGCGATAACAGGGGCCCTTCCTTTCAGCCGAGCAGGACCTGCCAGGCCTCGACGTCCCGTTCCGTGACCGTGGTTGGCGTCTCCAGGTGGTACGCGCCGCTGGGCAGGATGCCGGCACCACCGAAGCGTTCCAACACGGCGAGCTGGGCCGCCACGTCCTCGCCCTGGTGCCGCAGACCGACCCGGTCCCAGAAGTCGAAGCCGCCGGCCGCGACCAGCTTGGCCCGGTCGTAGAGCACGCAGCCACCGATCCAGGACACCTTGTACGCGCGCCACTCGCCCGGCGCCAGCCGCAGCCGCTCGGTCAGGTGCAGCAGGTTGGCCGCCGGATGGATGCGGGACCGGTCCCACTCCGGTGTGCCCGGTCGAACCCGCTCCGGCACCGGCGGCCCGGACCACTCCACGTAGTGGCGGTGGGTCTCCGGCCGCACGTCCGTGGCGTACGACAACCCGTGTACCGCGTTGCCCACGAACCCGCAGCCCAGATCCTCGATCGCGGTCACCATCCGGTCCACGGCGTCCGGCTCCAGCCACACGTCGTCGTCGAGGTGGAGGACGTACCGGGCTCGGGACTGCGCCAACAGGTAGGCCCGGTGCTCGGCCAACCCCCGACGCGGCAGCCGGCGGGTCAGCAGTACCGGGTGCCCCCGGTGCCGCAACACCCGCGTCATGGTGGCGGTGGCCGGATCGGCCCAGGCCGGCTCGCCGTCGGACTGGTCGCTCACCACCACCCCGAACCCGACCGGTTCCTGCTGGGCCGCCAGCCCGGACAGCGTGACGCCCAACTCGGCCGGCCGGTTCCGGGTCGGTACCAACACGTCCAGCAGCCGGTCGGTCCGGAACTCGACCGCGTCGCCCGGATCAAGCGGTCGACTCACCGCCGCCCACCTGAAAGGAAGGGCCCCTTGTTATCGCTTTCGGTATAGGAGGGGTCCCTTGTTAACGCATGTGCGCGGATCCGGTCAATGATCTTGGAAGTGGACCGGTCCGGGACGTACCCGAGGGTGCGCACCTCGCCGCCCAGATCGTGTACCAGCGGTGCCTCCGGGACCAGCTCGGGCGGATAGTCGCCGCCCTTGACGTACACGTCGGGGCGGACCAGCTCGATGAGCGATCCCGGCGAGTCCTCCTCGAAGACCACCACATGGTCGACCGCGGACAGTGCGACGAGTACGGCCACCCGGTCCTCGATCGGGTTCACCGGCCGGTCCGGTCCCTTCAGCCGCCGGACGCTGTCATCCGAGTTCACCGCGACGATCAACACATCACCGAGGGCCCGGGCCTGGTCGAGATAGCGCACATGTCCACGGTGCAGGACGTCGAAGCACCCGTTGGTGAAGACGATCGTCCGGCCCGCGAGCCGGTACCGCTCGACCAGCGCGGCCAGGCCGTCCGGATCGACGGGACTCGGCCACTGTCCATCATGTACCCCGTCCGGAGCGCAGCCGAGAGCCGCCAGCAGGTCATCGCGTACGCAGACACAGGTGCCGGTGTCCGAAACCGTGCTGGTGGCGGCCAGCTGGGCCAACTGCGCGGCGGTGTGCAACGGTGCACCGGCGGCCAGCGCGAGGGTCATGGCCGCCAGGTAGGCGTCGCCGGCCCCCACCGTGTGGCTGGGCGGCACCGGCGTGGCGTGGCTACGCCGGGACCGGCCGTCCGCACCGCCCACCACCGCACCGTCGACGTCCAGGGTCACCGCCACCACGTCCGCGCCGGTACGCTCGCGCAGCTCGGCGAGGCGCGACCGGGCCACGGCGGCCCGGTCGGTCCCGAGGTCCGGACCGGCGGCCACCACCTCGTGATCGTCGACGCCCAACTCGTCCCCGGTCAGCGCCACCTCGACCCCGGCGACTGGTTCAGTGGCTGGGTGGAGAATCGCTCCGTCGAGCGGCCGGGTTGCGTCATCGAGCGGCCGGGGCGCGTTGTCGAGCGCTTGGGGCGCGGTGTCGAGCAGCCGGGTCGCTTCCGCGAAACTCGGGGTGACAACCGTCGGGGCGAGCCCGCGCCAGTCGGTCAGGTCGTGCGCGTCGAGCGCCACGGTGGCGAACAGCTCCCGATGCCGGACCAGCCAGGCGCGAACCGGGTCGGGCAGCGCACCCAGACCGTAATCGCAGATCACCAGCGTGGGATCGCCCCGCGTCTCGGCCCGCAGTTCGGCCGTGGCCCGGCCCAGTGAGTCGAGCAGGCGTCCCACCACCTCGTCGGTGAGCCGGTCGTCGGCGTCGCCCTCGTCCTCCCGTACCAGAATCTGGTTGCCGGCCAGCAGACGGCGCTTGACCGGCGTGGGCCGGCCGGGCGCCGAGACGGTCCGGTCCTGGACGCCGGCCCGGTCCAGGCAGTCGTGCAGCTCGTCGCCGGCCACGTCGCCACCCACCGGTGCGACCAGCGAGGCGCGACCACCCAGTGCGGCCAGGTTGACCGCCGTGTTGGCGGCGCCGCCGGCCGCGACCAGCCGATGGCGGAGGGTCAGCACCGGGGCTGGTGCTTCCCGGCAGAGCCGGTGCGAGTCGGCGAACCGCCACTCGTCGAGCATGGCGTCGCCGACCACCAGGACACCCCGGCCGACCCAGCCGTTGACCACCGCGACCATGCGGTGCTGCTCATCTGCTCCTGTCGGCATACCCGGCCGGATCCCCGGCGAGCAGCGGGTCAAACGCGGCGATCCCGCGACCGGCAGTCCCGGTGGCGCCGGCCAGGGCGGTGGCTGGCGATGTCAGCCACGGCGACGGATCCGGTGGCGCCCGCCAGGACGGTGGCTGGCGATGGATCAGGCGATGTCAGCCACGGCGACGGGTCCGGTGGCGCCGGCCACGGCGGTGGTTCGTTTGGGGATCGTGCGGCCGGGAAGGAATTCGGGCAGAGCCTCCCGGAAGGAGATTACCGATGGCAACCATCTTGCAGGGCAAGCGCGTCGCATTCCTGGCCACCGACGGCGTGGAGGAGGTGGAATACACCCAACCGCGCGAGGCGGTGGAGAACGCGGGGGCGGCGGCCGAACTGGTCTCCCTGCAGACGGGGTCGATCCAGGCGTTCAACCACCTGGACAAGAGCCAGAAGTACGACGTGGACACCGCGGTGGCCGACGCGGACCCGGACCGGTACGACGCGCTGGTGCTGCCCGGTGGGGTCGCCAACCCGGACGCGCTGCGGACCGACCCGGACGTGACGCGGTTCGTCCGCGCCTTCTTCGACGCGGGCAAGCCGGTCGGGGTGATCTGCCACGGACCGTGGACCCTGATCGAGGCTGGCGTGGTGGAGGGTCGCACCCTGACCTCCTGGCCCAGCCTACGGACCGACCTGGCCAACGCCGGGGCCACCTGGGTCGACGAGCAGGTCTACACCGACAACGGGCTGGTCAGCAGCCGCAAGCCGGACGACCTGCCGGCGTTCTGCAAGAAGATCGTCGAAGAGTTCGCCGAAGGCAAACACTGACACTGACACCCTCCGTTGACCGCGTCCGCTGACGGCCTCGCGTTGATCATGAAGTTAGCGGGCGGTTTGGAGATCATCCGGGCCGCTAACTTCATGATCAACCCCGGGCTGGCGGGGCGGTGGGGCGGTGGGGTGGGGTGGGTGGGGTGGTGGGGTTGGGGCATTGGCCGGGCGGGAATTAGACGGTCGGGGCTGTTGAGGCGGTCCATGTTGCCTCCTCGGCCTCCTTGCGGGCCCGGCCCTCCCGGCCGTCGTAGCGGACGAAGGTCGGTAGTGCGGCGGCCAGCGCCACGGTGCCGATCACGCAGAGGACGCCACCGGAGACGATCGAGCCGGAGATGCCGGTCCACCTCGCGGTGAGGCCCGAGCGGAGCTGGCCGAGCAGCGGTCCCGTGGAGTACGACAGCATCTCGATGCCGGCCAACCGCCCCCGGAGGTGATCGGGGATGGTCTGGTTCCAGATGATGCCGCGGAAGATTCCCGAGATCCCGTCGGCCGCACCGGCCAGGGCGAGCAGCGGTACGGCCAGCCACAGCGCGTCGGCCAGGCCGAAACCGACGATGGCCAACCCCCAGGCGCCGGCGGCCAGCACCACCATCAGCCCGTGCCGGTTGATGTGCCGAGCCCAGCCCGAGGTCAACGCCGCCAGCATGGCTCCGGCGGCCGGGGCCGCGTAGAGCAGGCCCAGTACCCCCGGTCCGCCCAGCCGGTCCGCCAGGAACGGGTAGAGCGCCTGCGGCATGCCGAAGAACATCGCGTTCACGTCCACCAGGTACGTCCCGAGCAGTTCGGGCCGGCTGCGGGCGTACCTCAGGCCGGTCGCCACCGACCGCAGCGACGGTCGGTCGGTGGCGGTGGGTGGCGGCATCGCGCGGACCAGCCCCAGCAGGGTGAGCGAGACGGCGAAGGTGGCCAGGTCCAGCGCGTACACCCAGGCCAGGTCGACGGTGGCGATCAGCACGCCGGCCAGCGCCGGGCCGGCCAGCGAGACGATGTTCATCCGCATCGAGTTGAGCGCGCCGGCAGCCGGGATCTCCTCGGGGGTGACCACCCGGGGGGTGATCGCCTCCAGGGCTGGCCGCTGCACCCCGTCGAGCGCCGCGGTCAGGGCCGCCACCAGGTAGAGCAGCCAGAGATGTGGCCGGTCGGTCAGGGCGTTGACCAGGAGTACGCCGCACAGCAGCGTGAACCCGATCTCCCCGCCGAGGACCAGTCGTCGCCGGTCCAGGTAGTCGGCCAGCACGCCACCGACGAACGCCATGAACAGCAGCGGGACCAGCTCACACACCCCGAGCAGGCCGACCAGCAGCGGGTCCTCGGTCAGCCGGAACACCTGGTACGGAATCGTGACGTACGTGACGAGGGATCCCAGACCGGATATGCCGGTGGCGGTGAAGACCAGCCGGAAGTCCCGCGAGGTACGCAGCGGGGTGAGGTCGATCGCCAGCCGGCGGAGAAGACTGAGCTGCACGTGCGGATGCTGTCCCAGCGGACGCCCGCTGTCGAGCGGATATCGCCCCATTCGGGGGTGATCAGGTCCGGCTCGGGCCCGGTGCCAGGCATGTTTCCGATCGGTCCGGGGAGAACGGACCATGACCTCCGCCTCCAGCACCCGTCCCGCGCTGCCGCACGGCCAGATCCTGCTGCTGATGAGCGGCCTGATGACCGGGATGCTCCTGGCCGCGCTCGACCAGACCATCGTGGGTACGGCGTTGCCGACGATCGTGGGCCAGCTCGGCGGCATCAACCACTACTCGTGGGTGGTCACCGCGTACCTTCTGGCCTCGACCGCCTCCACACCGCTGTACGGCAAGATGGCCGACCTGTACGGCCGCCGGCCGGTGTTCCTGTTCTCCATCGGCACCTTCCTGGTCGGCTCGCTGCTGGCCGGCCTGTCCCAGAACATGTCCCAGCTGATCATCACGCGGGGCATCCAGGGGCTGGGCGCGGGCGGCCTGATGACGCTGGCCTTCACGATCATCTCGGACGTGGTGCCGCCCCGCGAGCGTGGCCGGTACCAGGGTCTGTTCGGCGCGGTGTTCGGGCTCTCCTCGGTGGCCGGCCCGCTGGTCGGCGGTTACTTCGCCGAGCACGACTGGCGGTGGATCTTCTATCTGAACGTGCCGCTGGGCGTGGTGGCGCTGGTGGTCTGTTTCCGGGTGCTGCGGCTGATCCCGTTCACCCGGCGCCAGCACGCGATCGACTGGCTGGGTGCGCTGCTGCTGGTGGCCGGGGTGAGTTCCCTGCTGCTCGCGCTGAGCTGGGGCGGGAACCAGTACGCCTGGGGTTCGGCGACGATCATCGGGTTGTTCGTGGCCGGCGGTGTGCTGTCGGTGCTCTTCCTGGCCCAGGAGCGCCGGGTCGACGAACCGATCCTGCCGCTACGGCTGTTCCGCCGGCCGACATTCGCGCTGGCCAACGCGGCGGGCTTCGTGCTCGGCCTGGTGATGTTCGGTTCGATCATCTTTATCCCGCTCTATCTCCAGATCGTGAAGGGCGCCACGCCGACCGACAGTGGTCTGCTGATGCTGCCGATGATGGCCGGCATCATCGTGACCTCGGTGCTGTCCGGCCGGGCGATGAGCCGGGTGGGTCGGTACAAGTGGTTCCCGGTGGCCGGTTCGGTCACCCTGGTCGCCGGGATGCTGCTGTTCACCGGGCTTCAGGTCGACACGCCGCTCGTGGTGGCCTTCGTCTACATGGTGGTGATCGGCGTCGGGCTGGGCCTGTGCATGCAGTCGCTGATCCTGGCCGTGCAGAACGCCGTCGAGATGCGGGACCTCGGTGCCGGTACGTCCGCTGCCACGTTCTTCCGGTCGCTCGGCGGCTCGTTCGGGGTGGCCATCCTCGGCGCGGTGCTGTCGAACGGGCTGACCGGCCAGCTCGCCCAGCGACTGCCGGTGGCGATCGCCCAACTGCCGCCGGACCAGCAGTCCCGGGTGGCGGCGGCCGGCGGGACCGGCATCTCCATCAACGAACCGTCCCGGATCCTGGCCCTGCCGGCGCCGGTCCGGGCGGCGATCCAGACGGCTTTCGTCGACTCGCTGCACACCGTGTTCCTGGTCGCCGGTCTGGTCGCGATCGTCGCGGTGGCCGTGACGCTGGCCCTGCCGGACCGGGATCTGCGGGGCGCCGGTCCCCGCGGTGCCACCGGTGGGGTCGGCCCGGCCGGTGGCCCGGCTCCCGCACCCGGTGGCCAGCCGCTGGAGCGACAGTCGAAGGCCGACGCCGCCACCGAGATGGAGGCCCAGTCCCAGACCATGATCTGACCGCCCCACCCGCCTGGTCAAAGCGGGAAGCGGGTGGGTTACTTCATGACGAGGTGGCCGGTACGTTCGAACGCCACCAGGTCGGCGAGGGTCTCGGTCACCGAGGCCGAGAGCGGCTCGGGGAAGTCGGCGGGCCGGTAGAACCGGGCGTCGGTGGTCTCCTCGGTCGGCACCACCAGTTGGCCGGACCACTCGTCGACCCGGAAGGCCACCGTGAACACCTGGTACGTGTGGCCGAACATGTTGGTGTTCGTACGGTCCGGGCCGGTGTACATGGCGAACGGGGTCACCGCGGCCGCCCGCAGGCCGCTTTCCTCGCGTACCTCCCGGATCGCGCAGTCGGAGATCGACTCGCCGAGTTCCATCGCGCCCGCCGGCATGGCCCAGTGCCCGTTGTCGGAGCGCTCGATCAGCAGCACGCGCCCGCTGTCGTCCCGGACGACGGCCCGGGCCCCCACGAACAGCAGCGTGGTCTGGTCGCCGGCGAGGGCGCGTAGCTGGCCGACGTACGACTCGGTCCAGGAGAGGTATCCCATGCCCCCACCCTAGAATCGATCATCGTCCCCGGCCCGACGACCGGCGGAACTCGCGGCCCGACGACCGGCGGAGCTGAGCGGAGCCGGGAGCACCGAAAACGAGCCGGCTACGGGTTTCGGAGTGTGAGCCACGCCACTACGTTTGTGGCCATGCGCAGCACGATGATGGACGCACCCCTGCTGGTCTCCCGGATTCTCGACCACGGCAGCACGGTGCATGGCCGGTCCGAGGTGGTCACCTGGACCGGTGCCGAACCCCGGCGGATGTCGTACGCCGAAGTGGGTGCCGACGCGGCCCGGCTCGCGCACGCGCTGCGCGACGACCTGGGGGTCACCGGCGACCAGCGGGTCGGCACGTTCATGTGGAACAACAACGAGCATCTGGTGGCGTACTTCGCGGTGCCCAGCATGGGCGCGGTGCTGCACACGCTGAACATCCGGCTCTTTCCCGAGCAGGTGGCCTGGATCGCCAACCACGCGCGGGACCGGGTGCTGCTGGTCGACAGCACGCTCATCCCGGCGCTGGCCAAGGTGCTGCCGCTGCTGCGTACCGTCGAGCACCTGATCGTGGTCGGCGGCGGTGACCCGGCCCCGCTGCTGGCCGCCGGCGCCGGACGGGTCGCCGTACACGCCTGGGCCGACCTGCTGCGCGACAAGCCGGACCGGTACGACTGGCCCGAGTTGGACGAGCGGGACGCCGCCGCGCTCTGCTACACCTCCGGCACCACCGGAGACCCCAAGGGGGTGGCGTACTCGCACCGCAGCATCTACCTGCACTCGTTGCAGGTCTGCATGCCGGAGAGTTTCGGCCTGGGCGCCACCACCCGGGAGTTGGCGATCGTGCCGATGTTCCACGCCATGAGCTGGGGCATCCCGTACGCGGCCTTCATCTCCGGGGCTTCGCTGATCATGCCGGACCGGTTCCTCCAGGGCGCCCCGATCGCCGAGATGATCGCCGCCGAGCGGCCCACCCTGGCCGGCGCGGTCCCGACGATTTGGACCGACCTGCTCGCGTACCTGGACGCGAATCCCACCGACACCTCGTCGCTGCGGGAGGTCATCGTGGGCGGTTCGGCCTGCCCACCCGCGCTGATGCACGCCTTCGAAGATCAGCACGGGATCGACGTCGTACACGCCTGGGGGATGACCGAGATGTCGCCGCTGGGCTCGGTGGCCCGGCCGCCGGCCGGGGCGACCGGCGACGCGGCCTGGTCGTACCGGTACAGCCAGGGCCGGGTGCCGGCCGGCGTCCGGGCCCGGATCGTCGGTCCGGACGGCGAGCCGATGCCCGCCGACGGCGAGGCCGTGGGCGAGCTGGAGGTCCGGGGCCCGTGGGTGACCGCCCGGTACGTCGGGGACGACGGTCCGGATCCGGCTCGCTTCCACGACGGCTGGCTGCGTACGGGTGACGTCGGCACGCTCTCCCCCGACGGTTTTCTCCGGCTCACCGACCGGTCCAAGGACGTGATCAAATCGGGCGGCGAGTGGATCTCCTCGGTGGAGCTGGAGAACGCCCTGATGGCGCACCCGACCGTGCTGGAGGCGTGCGTGGTGGGGGTGCCGGACGACAGGTGGGAGGAACGGCCGCTGGCCACCGTCGTGCTGCGCGAGGGCGCCACCGCCACGGCCGAGGAACTACAGGCGTTTCTCGGCGCCCGGGTGGCCCGCTGGCAGGTCCCCGAACGGTGGGCGTTCATCGAGGCGGTGCCGAAGACCTCGGTCGGCAAGTTCGACAAGAAACGGGTCCGGGCCCGCTACGCCGACGGCGAATTGCCGGTCACCCAGCTCGGCTGAAAGGAAGGGCACCTTGTTATCGCTTTTTGTATAGCAAGGGCCCCTAGTTAACTTCCCGTTCGTCAACTGACATAACACGGCGGCTGGCCGGTCCGGCAATTTGCCGGGTACTGCCCGCGCGGGGTCGCGATCTGGGTTAGGACTGCCTGAGCGGGTGAGGCACCCGCGGAAACGGCGGGTCGATGGACCGGGAAGCGCGACTGCTGCACAAGGGCGAGGCCACCCGGCGGGCCTCGTTCCTGGAGTTGTTCTTCGACCTGGTGTTCGTCTTCACGCTGACCCGCGTGGTGGCCCGAGCCGTCGAGGATCTCACCACCGACCCGGGGATCAACAACCCCCGGACGATCGTGGCGGGCGGCGCCAAGACCGCGTTCCTGCTGCTCGCCCTCTGGGCGGTCTGGCAGGGCACCGCCTGGGCCACCAGCCGGTACGACCCGTACCAACCGGTCGTCCAGGTCATCGTGATCATCGCGCTGTGGTCGGCCATGGTGATGGGCGTCGGGCTACCCCGGGCGTTCAGCAGCGGCGGGGAGGCATTCGTGATCGCGTACCTGACCGCCCAGATCAGTCGCCCGCTCCTGCTCGCGTTCGCGCTGCGCGGCACCGACCGGCAGCGCCTGAAGCTGCGCATGTTGATCACGTACTGCGTCACCGCGGTGCCCTGGATCCTCGGCTTCGTCCTGGCCCAGGGCTGGGCGCGGTGGCTGTTCTGGACGGTCGCGCTGGGCACCGAGTACCTGGCCGTCCGCACCGGGTGGCCGGTGCCCGGCCTCGGCCGGTCCACCACCTCCAGGTTGAACATCGCCGCCGAGCACCTGGCGGAGCGGTACCAGCAGTTCTTCCTGGTCGCGCTCGGCGAGGCCGTCCTGGTCGACGGGCTCACCTTCACCGCCCGGTCGGCCTCGCACCCCGCCAGTGTCGCGTTCATGGTCGCCCTGGGCAGCGCGATCCTGATCTGGCGGATCTACTTCTACCGCGCCGGTCAGATCCTCGGCCAGGCGGTCAGCCAGGCCCGGAAGCCTGCGAGTTTCGGCCGCACCGCCGCCGACTCGCACCTGATCATGGTGGCCGGGGTGGTCACCAGCGCGATCGGTTACGAACTGGTGATCGCGCATCCCACCGGGCACACCCCGCCGGTGTGGCTGATCGTGATCCTCGGCGGTCCCGCGCTGTTCATGGTCGGTCGATCCCGTTTCGAACACGAGGTCTTCGCCCGGGTCTCCCCGTCCCGGCTGGTCGCCATCGTGGCGCTGGTGCTGCTCATCCCGGCCCTGCTCTGGACGCCCCCGGTGGGGGCGTTGACCGCCGCCGGGCTCGTGCTGGCGGGAGTGGCCGTCGCCGACCTCCGGCGGGCCTGGGGCAAGCCGCTGGAGCCGCCCGCGCCGCCGGCCTGATCACGTGGCCAGTCTCAGCCGGCCTCGGCGGCGGTGGTCAGCAGGACCTTCCCGACCGTCGCCTCCTCGACCGCCCGGTGCGCGGCCGCGGCCTCGGCGAGCGGGCGGTGGTGCAACGGCAGTCCGGCGTCGGCGCCCACCCGGATGGCCCCGTCGATGGCCGCGGCGGCCACGTCCGCCACGGCGTGCGCCTTGGCCGGGCCGGGCAGGGTGTAGACCAGTACGAACTGCCAGCGGGTGTTCGGCGCCATGTTCGGCCGGATCGGCAGGGTGACCTCGGAGCCGCCGTCGTCGGCGTACATCGCCACGGCGCCGTACGGGGCGAGGACCTGCGCGTCGACCGCGGCGTTCCGGGCCGCCGACACCTCGACCACAGTGTCGACGCCGCGCGGGGCGATTTTCCGGACCTCGTCCGCGACGTCCTGCTCCCGGTAGTTCACCACGTGCGTGGCGCCGGCCGACACGGCGAGTTGGGCCTTCTCGGGGCTGCTGACCGTGGCGATGACCGTGGCGTCCGACCAACGGGCGAGTTGGATCGCCGCGTTGCCCACCGCGCCCGCGCCACCCTGGACCAGCACCGTCCGGTCGGCGAGTGCCCCGGCGTGCAGGCGACGCGGCATGGTCTCGCCGACCGTCAGGCAGCGGTGCGCCGTCAGGAACGGAATGCCCAGGCTGGCCCCCAGTTCGAAGGCGGCAGGTCCGAGTCGCTGGACCTGCCGGACCGGTACGACCGTGTACTCGGCGGCGGTGCCCCAGGGGCGCTGCCAGGCAGCCTCCCAGATCCACACCCGTTCGCCGATCCACTCGGCGTCGACGCCGGTACCCACCGACTCGACCACGCCCGCGCCGTCCTGGCCCGGTATCTGCCAGCCGCCCGCCGGCGCAGCCCCGGAGCCGTCCCCCCGGCGGACCTTCCAGTCGGTCGGATTCACGCCGGAGACCGCGACCCGGACCAGGACCTCGCCCGGCTGCGGTTCGGGCGCCGGCCGGTCGACCAGCTCGAGCACCTCGGGATCACCGGTACGGCGGTAGACGATCGCCTTCATGCGGACGGCTCCTCCCGCTGACTCATGGCCGTGCGTCCTGCCATGTGCCTGGTCTACCCTCCAGAGCCGCTTTTAGCCGCCCGCGTGCCGCCTTCGATCAGGCTCGGCCGCGCGGAGCGGGCCGGTCCGGCGGAGTCCCGCCGGAGGCGCGTCGCGCGCGGGCCCGGAGCAGCTCCACCGCCTCCTCGATCCGGCCCTGCTCGGTGAGCAGGCCCAGCAGCAGCCCCACCGAGCGCCAGTCGTCGTCGGCGGACCCGCGCAGCAACTCGATCGCCTCGGTCGTCCGTTCCTGGCCGACCAGCAGGGTCGCCAGCTCGATCCGGGCGACCGGCTCGCCCTGGTCGGCGGCGATCCGCCAGTACTGCTCGGCCTCGTCCGTCAGACCCTGGTCACGTAGCAGCGCGGCGAGCCGGGAAGCCGCGTGCCAGTCGCCACGCTGGGCGCGGATCCGCAGTTCGTCGGTACGCCCCCGATCGGCCAGCAGGTCCACCAGGATGCTGCCGGCCAGCGTCTGGCCGGAGTCGGCGAGGTCCCGCAGGTAGCCGGTGGGATCCGGAACGGAGGTTATGCCGGTCGACTCGGCACCGAAGAACCGGCTGCCGCCGAACTCGTGCCGCAACTGGTCGTCCAGGTCGTCCGCCAGCTCGACCATCGCCCGGATCGCGACCAGCAGGTGGGTCGGTTGGAACTCCTGGCCGAACACCGGGATGGACGCCCACACCGTGTCGCCGGTGCAGTACACCCGGCCGATCATCATGCCACTGGTCAGGTCCGCCAACCGGCGGTAGAGCGTCTCGGTGGGCTGGACCCCGGACAGCAGCGGGGAGAAGACGTCCACCAGCGGCGGATCCTCCTGCGTACGTACGAAAATCATCGCGGAACCGGCGCGGATGGCGAGGTCGCCGTCGGAGTCCACCCGGAGCTGGTCGGCGGTGGTCCCGAGGATCTCCGCGACCACCCAGCGGACCCGCTCGGCGAGCTTCTCGCCCAGGTCGATCGGACGGTAGCCGGACCGGCGGGAGCCGTTCGACGCGGTCGGCCCGACGGGGCCACCGACTCGGCTGACGGGTCGTGCCGCGAGCGCGGCGGCCAGCCGGGTCCGGGTGGGCAGCGGCGCCGACGCCGCGGTGGCGGCGGGATGCGCGGCCAGCGCCGAGGCCAACCGGGTGAGGAATCCGTCATGCCCCGTCATCGTCGTTACCTCCCGGCCGTCTCGAGTCGGCAGTGGACGATGAGTCGAGGACCCGGACCTGGTCGAAGAGCTTGGCGATCACGAGCGGTGCGGTCACCCCGAAGCCGAACGCCGCGAACGGCGTGGTGGCCAGGTCTCCGGCCGCCGTCGCGGCGGCGAGACCGGTGCCGGCCGCGGTCCGTAACGCCACCGCGAACAGCAGGATGGGCCGGTCGTGGGGATCGCGCCAGGGCCACTGCCAGCGTCCCTTGGACTCGGTGGTCGGGCGCATCATCCCGTAGAGATTGAGCGCCTCGGCCACCGCGCTGCCGACGAACCCCCACAACGCGGCTACCCATAGAGACACGTCTCCACTGTACTGACCGGGTGCGCGTACCGACCGGCGTGGCCATGGCGGCGGCGGTCGGCCTGGTCAGGTGCCGGTGGGTCATGTCTGGACGGTAGCTCCGGCCGGCAAGCGGTGACCAGGTCCAGACCGGGTGGCGGTCGCCCGGCCGGTCCGGTGCGGCCGGATCATCCCGATCTGCCCTCCTGGTCCATCGTCGATGGACCGGTCCGCTGTCGGTCGTACTCCCGCTGGCTTGACGCTTCGGCTCTCTTTTTCAGGATCAGATCACAGCCGGCATCGCCCGATGTGGCGGTTAGCGGCAAGCCAGTGGGCCGGTCCGTGGATCGGCGGCGGGTCCGGTCACAGCGCCGCGACGGCGTCCTCGGTCAGGTCGCCGATCCGACCGATGGTGAGCGCGGCCCGCTCCGCCGCGTCCGGGTCGAGCGGGTACGCGCCGTGCGGTACGGCGATCACCCGCATGCCCGCGTCGGCCGCCGAGCGCACCCCGTTGCTGGAGTCCTCGATCGCGACACACCCGGCCGGGTCGACGCCCAGCCGCTCGGCGACCGTCAGGTAGACGTCCGGCGCCGGCTTGCCCCGCGCCACCCGTTCGGTCGACAGGGTCGTCCGGAACGCCTCGGTCACCCCGGCGGCGGCCAGCGCGACCTCGATGAGCCGGGGCGGGGACGAACTGGCCAGCCCCAGCGGCCACCGGGCGGCGAGCCGGCGAACCGTCTCCACCGCCCCCGGCAGCAGCGGCACGTGCGCGGCGTACCGGTCGGCCATCTCGTCGACCACCTCGGTCGCGACCTGCTCGGGGCTGCGGTCGACGCCCAGCTCGGCGCTCAGGTAGGTGGCCCACTCCCCGGTGCTCATCCCCATCAGCCGGCGCTGGCTGTCGGGCTGCCAACGCCCGCCATGTCGATCGACGTACGCGCGACGCACCTCCTCCCAGACGGGTTCGGAGTCCACAATCACGCCGTCCAGGTCGAAGATCACCGCGTCAGCCACGTACCCCATCCTGCCGGACGCCGGCGCCCGGCCATCGGCCCGGGTCGCTGCGGCTCAGCGGGCGGCCGGCCGGGTCGCGCGCGTTTCGGCGGCGGCTGGCCCTGGTCGCCGCGGCCCAGCCGGAGGACCCGACCGGCGCGGTCCAGGCAGCGTGGTTCAGGCGGAGGCCGGGGTGGGCGGTGCGGTGGCCGGCAACTTGGCGCCCTCCAGGAACGCCTGGAGGTTGGCCAGGATCGGCGTCCATCCGGCCTCCCAGCCTGCCACGTCGTCCGGGCTGGAGAGTTGATCGTGTACGAGGCGCAGCCGGACCTTGCCGCTGTCCAGCGGCTCGATCTCGAAGGTGACCCGGGTGTACGGACGGTCCAGTTCGGTGACCGGGCCATCCTCGTACCGGAAGCTGTAGACCAGGCGGCGCGGTGGATCGCTCTCCAGTACCACCCCGGTATCGGTGATCCGGTCGCTCTCACCGTCGTAGAATGTGACGGCCGAGCCGACCAGCCAGTCGGACTCGATCCGCCGGTCGAACCAGTACGCGCGGGTCAGACTGCCGTTGGTGAGCGCGGTCCAGAGCCGCTGCGGCGTCGTGGCGATGTCGGTCTCGTAGACGAACGCAGCCTCAGTCATGAGACTCCTCCTCCAGTTCGCGTTTGAGTTCGGCCAGCGCGAACAGCCGCCGGCTCTCGTACTTGCCGATCCACCGCCCCGCGAGATCCACGATGGGGGCGGGATTCAGGTAGTGCCGCTTCTCGCGACCACGGCGCAGCGTGACGACGAGTCGGGCCGCCTCCAGTACGGCCAGGTGCTTGCTCACCGCCTGACGGGTCGTTCCCACTTGGGCGCAGAGTTCACTCAGCGTCTGGCCGTTCCGGCCGTGCAGGCTGTCGAGAAGCCGGCGACGGGTCGGGTCGGCGAGCGCCCGGAAGACCCCGTCGTCGTCATCCACCGCTCGACAATATGCAACCATCTGGTTGCCTGTCAACGGCTACCCGAGCGCCTGGCATACTCGCTGGTCATGGTGCTGTCGCGGGGTTGGTCCCTGTTCCTGGTCGGCGTCGGAGTCTGGACCTGGGTGATCTGGCCGCGCTTCGCGGTGGCGATCTGGGACGACACCCGCGCCTGGTCGGAAGGGGTGGTCGGGCACGGCAACCCCACCAGCTTTCTCTGGGTACACGTCCTGCTGATCGGCGCCTCGCTCGTGATCGGAACCACCGCCGGGGTGCTCGGAATCCGCGCCTGGCTGGCCTTGAGGTAAGGAAGGGCACCTTGTTATCGCTTTTCGTATAGCAAGGGCCCCCGCTTAACACCCGTCGCGGTTGGGCTGTCTAGATGGGCTTGACCATCTGCTGGCCGGTCACCGCGTACCCGAGACTGGCGAACAGCCGCCGGGCGGCGGTGTCGGCGCCGAAGACGTGCATCCCCAGCTCGGGCACCTCCCGGCCGACCAGCTCCCGTTCGACGGCCCGCACGGCGGCCCGGCCGTACCCGCGACCCCGGCGGTCAGGGTCGATCCGGAGGCTGCTCAGGGTGGCCCGGGCCGAACCGCTGGCGCCGCCGGGCAGTCGAACCCACACCCAGCCGACCTCGGCGCCGTCCTCGGCGCGCACCGTCCGGAGCAACGAACCGGAGCTGCGCACGCCATCCGGCAACCCGTCGGCCACCCCCTCCTCGGCCCGGGCCCGGGCCAGCTCCAGGGGTACGCCCCGGCTGGTCGCCTGGGCCTGGGACTGCTCCGTCAGATAGACCGGCAACCGTCGATCCAGTTCCTCCTGCGTCATCGGCACCAGCGACACCGCCTGGCCCGCGCCCTGGTCCGCCTCGGGGCCTGCCTCGGGCGCGCGGCTCGGCTCCGGGGCGATGCCCGACACCGGGACGCGGCTCGGCTCCGGGGCGGCGCTGCCGGCGATCCGGGTGCGACCGTCCGGCCCGATGCTGTCCCGAGTGCGGTGGGGGAGCGGCTTCGCGAGTTGCAGGGCCGTGATCTCGAAGCCGAGGCTGGCGTACAGCCGCATGGCAGTGGTGTTGTGCCCGAAGACGTTCAGCCCCAGCGCGCCCACCCCACGGCCGGCCAACTCCCGCTCGGCCGCCAACATGAGGCCGCGGCCGTACCCCTTCCCCCGCTGGTCGGCATCGACCTCGATGTTGTAGACCCAGGCCCGGTCGGGTCCGCCGGCGGCATTGCCGGGCATTCCCAGCCAGAGCCAACCGACCTCCTCGCCATCAGCGTTGCGACCGGTCAGCAGCAGCATCCCCGGCGTCGCGATTCCGTCCGGCAGGATGTCCCGGGTCTGCTGCTCGGAATCGGCCATCGCCTCATCGAGGGTGATGCCCCGCGCCTCCGCGTTGGCCCGGGCGTAATGCTCGACGAGCGCCTGCATCCGCCGGTCCAGCTCGTCCTGGCTCATCGGACTGAGAGAGATCGTCATGGCGCGAGTGTAAGGAAGGGCCCCTTGTTATCGCTTTACGTAGAGGAAGGGCCCCTTGTTGACGGGCGCGGCCCCGAGCATGCGCCGTCCGCGTCAGCGCGGAGACCAGGTCGGCCTTGCCCGCCGTGTACGCCTCCCGGTCGTTCGGGTGTGCCGCCGCCAGTTCCCGCTTACGGCCCAGATAGGTCGAGCGGGCGGACTGATCGGCGCGCAGCAGGTCGCGGAAGGCCAGGACGTCGGTGAACCGGGCGGAGCCGGTGGGCACGAGATGCAGATGATGCGTACGGCGGCGGGGATCCGGCTTGCAGAACCAGTGCATGATGTCCGCGCGGTGCGGTGCGTAGCAGTAGCCGAGCGCTCCCAGGATCTCGATGCACGGACGGGCCCCATCGAGGTCGGCCACGCCCACCTGAATGTCGATCACGGGTTTGGCCGCAAGTCCCGGAACGGCGGTGCTGCCGACGTGGTGGATTCCGCCGGTGATCCACGGCCCGATCGCCGCCGCAATGATGGTCGCCTCGGCGGTGAACCGGCCCGGCCACCGCTCGTCGTACGGCACCAGTTCGACCCGTTCGTCGGCATTGGTCACGCGGCCGACCCTGTCACGGCACAGCCGGCGTGGCAACCGAGGCACCCACCAGCCCCGATGCCAGCGGGCGACCCGATGCCAGCGGGCGACCCGGTGCCAGCGGGCGATCCGGTGTCAGCGGGCGGTCCCGAGGGAGCGATCGGGGCGTTAACAAGGGGCCCTTCCGCTACGTAAAGCGATAACAAGGGGCCCTTCCTTGCACCTCAGGCGGACTTGCGGGGGGCCTTCTTCGCCGGCTGCTTTCTGGCGGTCGACTTCGCGCTGGCGGTCGGCTTCGCGCTGGCGGCCTTCTTCGCGCCGGTGGCCTTCTTGGCGGCCGTCGCTTTCTGCCCGGTGGCCTTCTGAGCGTCGGATGCCTTCTTCGCCGTCTTCTTCGCCGGGGCAGCCTTCTTTTCCGTGGACGTCGCCTTCTTGGCGGAGCGGGCCGAGGTGATCGGGGTCGGCTCGCCACCGCCACCGCCACCGCCACCGGCCCGTCCGCCGTCACCGCTCCCGCCGGCCCTGCCGCTCCCGCCGCCGGCCGACTCGCCGCGTGCGGCGCGGGCCCGGTCCACCGAGGCGCGCAGCGCGGCCATCAGATCCACGGCGGCGGCCGGCGCGGCTTCCTCCTCCTCGGGCGCCACGATCTCCCGGCCCTCGACCTTGGCGTCGATGACCTCCTGGAGCGCCGCCCGGTAATCGTCGGTGAAGGCGTCCGGCTGGAAGTCGGCGGCCATCGAGTCGATCAGCGAGCTGGCCATGGCCAGCTCCGGGGCGCGCGGGCTGATGTCCTCGTCCAGGAACCCGAAGTCCGGGGTACGGATCTCGTCGGGCCACAGCATGGTGTTGAGCAGCAACACGCCCTCGCGGACCCGGAGGGTGGCCAACTGTTCGCGTTGGCGCAGCGCCACCTTGACGATCGCCACCCGGTCGGCGTCGGCGAGCGCGTCCCGCAGCAGCACGTACGGTTTGGTGGCGGTCCCCTCCGGCTCCAGGAAGTACGCCTTGTTGTACAGGATCGGGTCGACCTGCTCGGCGGGGACGAACTCCAGCACGTCGATCGCGTGCGAGGTGGTCAGCGGCAACTCGGCGAAGTCCTCGTCGGTGAGGATGACCATCTCCCCGCCGCCGAGGTCGTACCCCTTGGCGATGTCGTCGTAGCTCACCTCCTCGCCGCAGACCGAGCAGGTGCGCTTGTAGCGGATCCGGCCGCCGTCGGAGCGGTGTACCTGATGAAACCGGATGTCCTTCTCCTCGGTGGCCGAGTAGACCCGTACCCCGATCGAGACGAGGCCGAACGAGACGGCGCCCTTCCAGATTGCCCGCATCCTCGCACCCCTTGCCCCGTTGCCGGTCCTCCTTCGAGAACCATTGACCAGGATTCCATCCATGGCAACCGGGCGCGAGCCTTTCCGGGCGGATCTACGCTGGTGACGTGCCAGGCGCGCCAGTCAAGCCGATGCTGGCGGTGCCCGGGGACCTGCCCACCGCCGCCGGGTGGGGCTACGAGTTCAAGTGGGACGGGGTACGGGCGCTCGCCGAGGTGTCGGGCGGTCGGCTCAGCATGTGGGCCCGATCCGGCGTGGAGATCACCGCCGCCTATCCCGAACTGTCCGGCCTGGCCCGGCAGCTCGACGACGCGCTGCTGGACGGCGAGGTGGTGGTGCTGGGCGAGAGCGGCGTGCCGTCGTTCACCGCCCTGGCCGAGCGGATGCACGTGCGGGAGGCCGGCCGGGCCGCCCGGCTGGCGGCCAGCATGCCCGTGACGTACATGATCTTCGACGTGCTCCGGCTGCGGGGTGCGGAGCTGTACCGGTGGTCGTACCGGCAGCGGCGGCGGTCCCTGGACGAGTTGGGCCTCGACGGGCCGCGCTGGACCGTACCGCCGGTGTTCGTGGACGGCCCGGCGACCTGGGCGGCGGCCGGCGAACACGGCCTGGAGGGGGTGGTGGCCAAACGGCTGGACTCGGCGTACCAGCCGGGCCTGCGCTCGCCGGACTGGGTGAAGGCGAAGTTGGAGGTCACCGCCGACTTCGTGGTCGGCGGCTGGCGTCCGGGGGTACGCCGGATCGGCGGGCTGCTGGTCGGCGTGCCCCGCCCGGACGGCCGGCTCGACTTCCGGGGCCGGGTCGGCGGCGGGATCGGCGCGGCCATGGAACGAGAGCTGCTGCGGGTGCTGGAGCCGCTGCGGGTGCCGCGGCCGCCGTTCGTGCCGGCCCCCGGACGAGGTTCGGTACCCAGGGAGGATGCCCGGGGCGCGAGCTGGGTAACTCCCCGGATCGTGGTCGAGGTGAAGTACGGCCAGCGCACCCCGGACGGCCGGCTGCGGTTTCCGCGCCTGCTCCGGTTGCGCCCGGACAAGACCGTGGACGAGGTGGACGATGTCGGCTGACCGGGTCAGGGTGACGGTGGACGATGCCTGCTGATCGGATCAAGGTGAAGGTCGACGGCCGCGATCTGGAGCTGTCCAATCTGGACAAGGTGCTCTATCCGGAGGTCGGGTTCACCAAGGGTGAGATCATCGACTACTACAGCCGGGTCGCCCCGGTGCTGCTGCCGCACCTGCGGGACCGGCCACTGACCCGGATCCGCTACCCCAACGGGGTGGCCGACAAGTCGTTCTTCGAGAAGAACCGGCCGGCCGCGACCCCCGACTGGGTACGGGTGGAGACCCTGCCCGCGCCCGGCTCGTCGAAGGGCCGGGAAACCATCGACTACGTGGTCGCGGACGACCTGCCCACCCTGGTCTGGCTGGCCAACCTGGCGGCGCTGGAACTGCACACGCCGCAGTGGAGGGTCGGTCACCACCCGGACATGCTGGTCGTGGACCTCGACCCGGGCGCGCCGGCCGGGCTGGCCGAGTGCTGCGCGGTCGCCGTGCGGATGCGCGACCGGCTGGCGCATGACGGGATCGCCAGCTATCCGAAGACCTCCGGCAAGAAGGGCATGCAGCTGTGCTGCCCGATCGCCGGCTCGCAGCCCGCCGACGACGTTTCGGCGTACGCGCGCCGGATCGCCAGCGAGTTGGAGCGGGCCGACCCGAAGACCGTCACCGCGAAGATGGCGAAGAAGCTTCGTCCCGGCAAGGTGTTCATCGACTGGAGCCAGAACAACGCGGCGAAGACCACGGTCAGCCCGTACTCGCTGCGGGCCCAGGACCGGCCCACCGTGTCGACGCCGCTGACCTGGACGGAGGTCGAGGCCGGCCCGCGCGGGCGACGCCCGGCCGTGCGGCCCTTCACCGCCGCCGAGGTGCTGGACCGGATCGACGGGTACGGCGACCTGATGGCCGATCTGCTGGACGGCGGCCCGGAGGTCCCCGCCACCTGACCGCGCCCCCGGCCCGGTCGGTCACCGGCTCAGGCCGGTCGCCATCGGCTGCCCGCCACCTCCGGCCACCGCCCGCGGGTCGGGCTCGTCGGCGGCGAATGGCGACCGTGACGGTCCGAGCGGCGACACATCCATGGCGTCGGAACCCAGGACGTGGATCACGTTATTCTTCCGGCACATTTGTCGATTGGCGGGGGTGGCCTGTGTCGATGTCAAATCGTGCCGGTGCCGGTGCCGGTGCCGGTGCCGGTGCCGGTGCCGGTGCTGGGATCGTGGCGGTGTTGATGCTGCTTCTGACGGCGTGTGCGGCCCAGGAGACGCCAGCCGCCGAGCAATCGGCCTCCGCCGGCACACCGGCTGCGTCCAGTGGAACGTCCGGCTCACCCCGGGCCGATCTCCCAGAGGGGTACGACCCCGACCGCGACCCGGCCAAGGATCTGGCCACCGCCCTGGTGCTGGCGAAGCGCGATGGCAGGGAGGTTCTCCTCGACTTCGGCGCCGACTGGTGCCCGGACTGCCAGGTGCTGCACAAACTGCTCCAGTCCACCGCCACCCGGTCACACCTCGACCGCGACTATCACCTGCTGGCGGTGGACATCGGCCAGTTCGACCACAACCTGAAGTTCGCCGCGAAGTACGTCGACCTGGAACGCAGCGGTATTCCGGCGCTCGTCGTCCTGACGCCTGAGGGCAAGGTTCGGGTAGCGACCAACGACGGGTCCTTCGCCAATGCCCGCAGCATGCGTAGCCCGCAGGTCAACGCCTTCCTGAAGAAATGGGCACCGAAGCGATGAGGGGTCGGCCTGGTGCGCTGCTGTCGGCGCTCACCGGCCTACTGCTGCTCGCAGGCTGTGGCCGGGCCTTCACACCTGGTGCCCCGCCCACGGCCTTCGCGCCGGCGCCGTCCCGCGGACCCACGACCGCCACACCGGACCCGACCGTCTCGGCGCCGTTAGCTACCCCCGGGTCGAGCGCCTCCGCCGCTCTGACCGGCCGGTTGGATGAAGGCGGGGTGAGAGTCCGGGCCGAGTTGACCGGCGGGCAGATCCGGGTCACCTTCAGCCCGCAGCGGCCCGGCTTCCACCTCTACAGCCTGGACCTGCCGCCTGGCGGGGTGGACGGTCTCGGTATCCCGACCGTGGTCACCGTCCGGGGCGGTCTGATCGCAACCGGCCCGGCCAGCGCCGACCGGCCGGTCCACACGCTGCGCATCGAGGAGATTGACGTAGATCTGCCGGTCTATCCGGATGGTCCCGTCAGCGTGACGTTGCCAGTGCGCCGGATCGGCAGCGGTCCGTTCCAGGCGGTTCTGACGTACGGGGCGTGCAGTCCGACGAGCTGCCTCCCGCCGGTACGCGACCGGGCGGTGTCGTTGGGCTGAGCCACGCAGGTCCGACTGGCCACCGGCGCTCGCCGGTCGCGAGTCGCGGTCCCCGGCCGTTCGGGTCGGGCGGGGCCTGTCGGGAGCGGCCGATGGCGTGGTCTCATACCGGGGACGATGTGACTGACCCCCACTTCCATGCCGTGTCTCCTCGTCGTTCACATCCCCATGCCCGGAAGAGGCCACGATGCGGAGAACACGGTTTCAGTCAGCGGCGGTCCTCACCGCCATCGCGTCGGCGTTCCTGACCGGCGGTGGTGGTGCCGGAACGGCAGCCATCGCGGCGCCCGCGACCCCCGCCGGGAGCGCGGCCGGCGTCGCGACGTGCGCGAACGGGACGCAGGTGTCCAGCGCGGCCCGGGTGGCCGAGGGCGCCACCGCTCAGGAGCCCGAGCTGTACCCCAGGAACGAGGCGAACGCCTACGGCGTGATCAAGGACTCGCCACGGCTGCCCGACGGCAGCGTCACCATCCCCACGGTCTTCCACATGGTCTCCGACCACCCGTTCAGCGCTGCCGAGACGGCCCGGTGGAACACCCTCGTCGCGGCCCAGATGAAGGTGCTCAACGACTCGTACGCGGGCCGGACGGCCCCGGACGCCGCCGACACCCCGTTCCGGTTCTCGCTGGTCGACACGACGTGGACGGTGAACAGCGCCTGGTACACCGTCGTGCCGGGCAAGAACGAGCGGGACATGAAGCAGGCGCTCCACACCGGGAACTCCGAGACCCTCAACGTGTACGCGGCGAACATCGGTGGCGGGCTGCTCGGCTGGGCGTACTTCCCGAAGGGTTACAACAACGGCCGGGACTACATCGACGGCGTGGTGATGCTCGACGAGTCGATGCCGGGCGGCACCGCGGGCAAGTACGCCCTCGGTGACACGCTGACCCACGAGGTGGGGCACTGGCTGATGCTGGAGCACACCTTCGCGCACGGCTGCTCCGCCTCCGGTGACTTCGTCGCGGACACTCCGCGAGAGGCCGCGCCGCAGTTCGACTGCCCGGTGGGTGCGGACACCTGCACCGCACCCGGGCTGGACCCGATCCACAACTTCATGGACTACACCCAGGACTCCTGCATGAACATGTTCACGCCGGGACAGGCTGACCGGATGAGCGACGCCTGGCTGGCCTTCCGGGCCGGCGGCGCCGGGTAACCGGCACCGCTCGGGGTTGGCGGTGCCCGGTGGTGCGGCTGGGCGGACCAACGGGGACCGCGCCGGTCAGGTCGTGGTCTTGATGATCGCCGAGCACTCCCGGTCGGACTGGTCGGCCGTGGTGCAGGCCCGAAGCTGGAGCTGGGTCTTCTCGTACATGTTCTTGTTGCAGTAGCCCCAGTCCCGGCCGTTGTTGATGCACTTGCCCTGCCGGTAGAGCGTGCCGTTGCGGTAGTTCCACCACCATCCGACGGCCTGACTGCCGCTGTAGTTGAGCACCCAGACGACGTCGCCGTTCGCCTCCCAGCAGGCGCGGGCGCGGTTGGTCCAGTCGAAGTCCGTACACGCCAGGCCCTCCGGGAGGGTGCCCGCAGTGGCGAAGTCGACCTCGTAGTCCGTCGGAGCGGCGGCCACCGCGGCCGACCCACCGCCGCCGGCCGCGGCACCGAGCCCGGTCGAACTGTTGAGCCCGGCCGCACCGCTGCTCGTGGTTGGAGCGGCGGACGCCGGACCGCCGGGCTGGGCCACCGCCAGCATTCCGATGAGCAGCACGGCACCGAACCTGCTGATGAGCTTCCTGTTGGTCATGTGCCGAGTACAGGCCGGACCGGTTTGGGGTTGGTGCGAGGAAATGTTTGGGCCGCTCGGCGGGCCCGGCGGCGATCAGCTGGTCAGGGCCGGGACGGAGGCCATTCCCGAAACCGGGGCGCCAGCTCACCGAGCAGGGATTCGATCCTCGGGGTGAGCCGGTCGTCGCCGGTCGCCGCGCGCAGCACCACCAGGGCCCGACCGTGCTCCAGGTCGCAGCCGAGCTGCCGCAGCAGGCCTGCGGCGGTGGTGGCCCGGGCCGCCGCCTCGACCCGGTCGCCCTCGCCCAGGGCGGCCTCGGCGAGCACGGTGAGGGCCATCCCGTGGTAGGGCCGGTAACCACAGGCCATCGCCGCCGCGATCGCCTCAGTCGCCCTGCGCCGGACCCGCTCGGGGTCACCGCCGGCCAGGTGGGACCGGGCGAGACCGAGAAGCGCGAGGGTACGTCCCTGCGGCGCGCCGGCCTCCTCCGCGAGTCGCAGCGTCGCCCCGAAATGACTGGCCGCGAGACGGTACTGGCGCAACTCCACCCGGATCAGCCCGAGGCTGTACCGGACCAGGCTCTGGGCCAGTGGATCGGTGACCGTTCGCAGCGCCGCGACGGCGCGGATGGCGACCCGCGACGCCTCGGCCAGCTCGCCGCGGAACATCCAGATCGTGGCGAGATGGCCGGCCGCCGCCGCCCGTCCCTCGACGTCGCCGATCTCCGCGTAGAGTTCCGTGGCCCGGTCCAGGTGAGCCTGTCCGGCGGCGAGCCGCCCCCGGTAGATGTCCAGCACACCCAGGTTGATCATCGCGGAGGCCATCCCGCGCTTCACCCCGCTGGCTCTGTGTCGTACCAGGGCCTCCTCGAGATTGGTCTGCGCGGCGGCCAACCGGCCGGTCAGCAGTTGGAGGACACCGAGGTTGTTGAGCACCAGGCCGGTCGCGGCGTCGGTACCGGCGTCGCGGTGTGCCCGGAGCACGGCGGACAGGTGTCGCTCGGCGGCCCGGGTCCGCCCCGCCCGGGTGAGTTGGACCGCGATCAGCCCGCGTGCTGACAGGATGCCGGGGGTCCAGCCCGCCCGCTGACTGAGCTGGCGGGCCCGGGTGGCCTGCTCGATCGCCCGGTCGGGCCGGCCCTCGAGCAGGGAGGCGATGGCGAGGCTGAGGCGCAACGCGGCGGCACCCCGGACCTGACCCTCGGCCTCGGCGGCCCGTACCCCGGTGGTGGCCACGGCCAGACAGCCCGGGATGTCCCGTCGGGCGATGAACTCGGCGCGCAGGGCGACGGCCAACCGCCAGGCCAGGTCGGGCAGCCCTCGTTCGGTGGCCAGCAGGGCGAGCGAGCGCAGGTGGTCGTACTCACGGTCCATCCAGGCCCCCGCCTCGGCGGGGGTGGCGAAGATCGCCGGCGGATCCTCGTCGTCCGGGATCTGGTGCGGGCCCCGGATCAGCGCCGCCGAGCGGGCCCGGTCCAGATACCACTCGTGCAGCCGGCGGAGCGCGGCTCGCCGTTCCGGCTCGGGGTCGGTGTCGGCGGCGAGACCGGCGGCGTACTCCTGAAGCAGGTCGTGCATGCCGAACCGGTCCACGGCGCGGGCGCTGAGCAGGTGGGCGTCGACCAGGCGCAGCAGCAGCGGCTCGACGGCGGCGGTTGGCAGCGCGGTCAGCGCAGCGACGAGGGACAGCTCGAATTCCGTCACCGGCAGGAGACCGAGCAGCCGGAACACCCGGCGGGCGGGCTCGGCCAACCGGCGGTAGGAGTGGTGGAACACCGCGGCCACCCCGCCGTCACCGTCGTCCCTGGTGCGCAACAGCGGCAACCTGGCCCGGCTGGCCAGCTGTTCGGCCCGGTCCGCGATCGGCTGGGCCGTCCCCGTCGGCAGGTCGACGGCGGCCATCCGGAGGGCGAGGGGCAGCAACCCGCAGCGCCGGGCCAACGCCTCGGCGGCGCCCGGCTCCGCCGACAGCCGTTCGGCTCCGACCATCCGGGCGATCAGGGCCACCGCGTCGGTCTCGTCGAGCGCGCCGATGTCGAGGATCTCCGCACCGTCCCGGGCGATCAGGCCGAGCAGCCGTTCCCGGCTCGTCACGATCACCCGGTTCCCGGGTCCGGCCGGCAGCAGCGGGCGGACCTGATCGGCCGAGCGGGCGTTGTCGAGGAGTACGAGCAGCCGCAGGTCCGCCGTCACGGACCGGAACAGCGCCGCCGCCTGCTGCACGTCGGGCGGCACCTGCCGGGGCTGGACCCCCACCCCGCCGAGCAGGTGGGTGAGCGCCTCCAGGGTGGTGAGTTCGGGCTCGGCGCCGTACCCGTGCAGGTCGACGAAGAGCTGACCGTCCGGAAAGGCCTCCGCCGTGGCCTGAGCCCAGTGGACGGCCAGGGACGTCTTGCCGCTGCCGCCCATCCCGGCGATCACCAGCGCCGCCGCGCCGCCCGCCGGGTCGGCCAGAGCCCGATCCAGCTCGTCGAGTTCCCGTCGCCGGCCGACGAAGTGCTGACCGGTCGACGGCAGTTGCCGGGGACGCGGCAGGGCGGTACCGCTTCCCGACGGCCCGTCGGCGCGGATGGGTGGCGCCGGTGGGATCAGGTCCGGATCGGCGGCCAGGACGCGCTGGTGCAGCTGCCGCAGGGCCGGGCCCGGCTCGATGCCGAGTTCGGTACGCAGCATCCGGCGCACCCGGGCGAACACGTCGAGGGCCTCGGCCCGCCGGTCCGACCGGTACAGGGCGAGCACGAGCTGCGCCTGCAACCCTTCGTCGAGTGGCCGTTCGGCGAGCAGTCGATTGAGTTCGGGCAGCAGGTCGGCGTGTCGGCCGAGCACCAGCTGGGCCTCGATCCGGTGGCCCTGGGCCGCCGCGCGCTGCTCCTCCAGCGCGGGTCCCTCGGCCGCGGTCAGTTCCTCCGTCACGCCGGACAGCGCTGGCCCCTGCCAGAGGCCGAGTCCCTCGTCGAGCCGGGCCACCGCGGTCGCGGCGTCCCCGTCGGCCAGGGCGGCCCGTCCGGCGGCGATCAGTCCGGTGAACCGCACCGAGTCGATCGTCTCCCCGGGCACCCGTAGGAGGTAGCCGGCGGGCTGCCGCACGATGACGTCGGCCGGAAGCGCCCGCCGCAGCAGCGAGAGGTACTGGTGCAGCACCCGTCGGGCCGAGGGCTGCGGGTCGGCACCCCAGGTCAGGTCGATCAGCCGGCTGGCGGCCACGGGACGGTTCGCGTGCAGCACCAGGGTGGCCAGCACCGTCCTGGGCTTCGTACCAGGAAGTGGGAGCGGAGCGCTGTCGTTCCACGCCTCCACCGGGCCGAGAACCCGAAACTTCACTTCAAAATCGTCGCACAGCAATGTCTCAGCAACCAGGTCGGCGAGCCGGACCGGGACCGAACTCCGCCAAGATCTCAACAATCCGTCGCACAGAACCGCAACAGCGCTCCCGCACCGTCCTCTCGGCACATCCCTCAGAGAGGCGGAAGAATGTCGACAACTGGCTACAGCAGGTCGCGACGGGGGCTGGCACGGCGGGCTGCCGTGACAGCGCTGCTCGTCGTGGCCTCGATCGGCGCGACGCTGTTCGTGACCGCACCGGCGCAGGCGGAAGAGCCCCGGGACACCAAGATCAGCCGCGCCGAGATCATCGTCCGCGCGTACGACTGGTGGGAACGCCGGGTCCCGTACGGTCAGGGGGCCACCGCGACCGACGTCGAGGGCCACCAGTACCGGTCCGACTGCTCCGGCTTCATCTCGATGGCGTGGCGACTGTCCAAGAGCCGCACCACCGACGACCTTGACACCGTCTCCACCGCCATCTCCAAGTCGAGCATGCAGGAGGGCGACATGATGATGTGGGACGGTTCGGGGACCTCGGGGCACGCGGTGCTCTTCGAGAAGTGGGCCAACTCCGACCACACCCGGGTGTGGATCTTCGAACAGGCGAGCACGGCGGCCGACATGAACCACCGCGAGGCCGCGCTGTCGGAGTTCTCCAACATGCAGGCGTACAAGTACAAGAACGTGTTCAACCAGGCCGCCGGGACGGAGGTGCCCGACGCCGGAATGTCGGGTACGGCCTGCAACAACCGGGAGCTGCCGGTGTTCCGGCTCACCGGCTACCGCAACGTCGAGATGAGCTACTCCAGCTGCATCACCACGCTGGGCTCGGACAGCGTGGTCGGCTGGATCGCCATCAGCTGGCGGCCCTACTCGGGCACCGACGACGACAGCACCGTCACCGTCGGCACCAAGTTCGACGGTTTCGGAATCCATCCGCAGCTACAGGTCAACAACAGCACCACCAAGGAATGGGAGTGCTGGGTCGGCGGTGACATCAACGCCGCGGCGTCCGGCGTGCGGGGCTGCTCGTTCTCGGCTGCCCGGGCCAGCGGTGACATCAGCGTCGACGGCTTCCTGAACTGGGACGAGAACAACGACGGCCTCTTCGCCTTCGGGCCGCACTACGTCTACGGCAGCCCCATCCTCTAACCAACCACCGGCCCACCGGCCCACCGGCCCACCGGCCCACCGGCCCACCGGCCCACCGGTCCGCCGTTCCACCGGTCCGCCGGTCCGTTGAGATCTTGGAATCCCGCTACCCCTGGAGGGGTGGCGGGATTCCAAGATCTGGCATACGTCCGTCCGGTCAGTCCACGGTCGGTAGCTTCGGGCCGAGGACGTCGTCGGCGTCGACGATCGTGTACGCGTACCCCTGCTCGGCCAGGAACCGCTGCCGGTGCGCCGCGTACTCGGTGTCGATGGTGTCCCGGGCGACCACCGTGTAGAAGTGGGCCTGCCGGCCGTCGGCCTTGGGCCGCAGCACCCGGCCGAGCCGCTGCGCCTCCTCCTGCCGGGAGCCGAACGTGCCGGAGACCTGGATCGCGACGGCCGCCTCGGGCAGGTCGATGGAGAAGTTGCCCACCTTCGAGATGACCAGGGTGCGGATCTCGCCCGAACGGAAGGCGTCGAACAGCCGCTCGCGCTCCTTGTTCGTGGTCGAACCCTGCACGATCGGCGCGTCCAGGTACTCGCCGAGCTGGTGGAGCTGGTCGATGTAGCCGCCGATCACCAGCACCTGATCACCCGCGTGCCGGCTGACTAGGGCACGTACCACCGGGAGCTTGGTGCGGGCGGTGGCCGCCACCCGGTAGCGCTCCTCGGGCTCGGCGGTCGCGTACGCCATCCGTTCGGCGTCGGTCAGCGTGACCCGTACCTCGGTGCAGTCCGCCGGGGCGATCCAGCCCTGCGACTCGATGTCCTTCCACGGCGCGTCGTACCGCTTGGGGCCGATCAGCGAGAAGACGTCGCCCTCCCGGCCGTCCTCCCGGACCAGTGTGGCGGTCAGGCCGAGCCGGCGGCGGGCCTGGAGGTCGGCGGTGAACCGGAAGATCGGCGCGGGCAGCAGGTGTACCTCGTCGTAGATCACCAGACCCCAGTCCCGGGCGCCGAACAGGTCCAGGTGGGTGAAGGCGCCGCCACGCCGCGAGGTCAGCACCTGGTACGTCGCGATGGTGACCGCCCGGATCTCCTTGCGCTCGCCCGAGTACTCGCCGATCTCCTCCTCGGTCAGCGACGTGCGGGCGATCAGCTCACGCTTCCACTGCCGGCCCGCCACCGTGTTGGTGACCAGGATCAGCGTGGTGGCCTTGGCCTCGGCCATCGCGGCCGCGCCGACCAGGGTCTTGCCGGCGCCGCAGGGCAGCACCACCACGCCGGAGCCACCGGCCCAGAAGTGCTGCACCGCCTCCCGCTGGTACGACCGCAGCGTCCACGGCTTGCCGCCGTCCTTGCCGGCCTCGGCCAGCTCGATCGGGTGCGCCTCACCGTCGACGTACCCGGCCAGGTCCTCCGCCGGCCAGCCCAGCTTGAGCAGGGCCTGCTTGAGCCGGCCGCGCTCCGACGGGTGGACGGCGATGGTGTCGTCGTCGACCTTCGCGCCCAGCATCCCGGCCAGCTTCTTGCTCTTGGCCACCTCGATCAGCACCATCCGGTCCAGCGCCCGCAGCACCAGCCCGTGGACCGGGTCGTTGGCGAGCTGGAGCCGGCCGTACCGGTCCATCGTCTCGGCCACGTCCACCAGCAACGCGTGCGGCACCGGGTACCGCGAGTACTTGATCAGCGCGTCGACCACGCCCTCGGCGTCGTGCCCGGCGGCCCGGGCATTCCACAACCCCAGCGGGGTCAGCCGGTACGTGTGGACGTGCTCGGGCGAGCGTTCCAGCTCGGCGAAGGGTGCGATGGCCATCCGGCAGGCCAGCGCGTCGGGATGATCGACCTCCAGCAGCAGGGTCTTGTCCGACTGCACGATCAACGGGCCACCGGTCACACGATCATCCCTCTCAACTGGGCTCGGACCCTCCAGTCTTGCACGCGGATAACGGGTCGGACACGGTCACGCGGTCGGCGCAACGGATGCCGGCCGTGTCGCGTCTAGCTGGTGACCGCCCTGGGGAGGCCCGATGGCTCGGAAACGCTTCATGATCCGTCTGACGGCGGCGGTGGCGGTCACGCTGGTCGGCGCCGGCGCGTGCACGTTCGGGCCGCAGGAGCACCGGGCGGGCGGATCTCAGTCCGCTCCGGTGAGCGCTGCGAGCGGCACAACGGGGGTGAGCGGTTCGCCCGGCCCGGTCCAGCCTGGTGGTACCGCTCCGGGCGGGTCGCCGCGGCCGACGTCGCCGCGACCCACCCGGAGCGGCCCGCCCGCCCCCTCCCCGTCGCGCTCCCCGGCCGTGCCGACCGGCTGCCCGCAGGGGGAGCGGCAGCGCGACGTCGAGACGTACCTCGCCCGGCTCGGTGGATTCGGCCAGGTGTCGGTGGACGGCCGGCAGTCGGCCGCCGACTGCGCGGCCATCAAACGGTTCCAGCGGCGGTACGGGATCAGCCCGGCCAAGGGCCGCGCCGGATCGACCACCGCCGACGTGGCCCGCCGACTGGCCGACACGGACACCAGCGCCTGCCGGGCCGGCAAGGGCACAACATTCTGCGTGGACCTGACCCGGCAGACCGTGTGGGTGATCCGGGACGGCCGGGTGGTGATGGCGCCGACGGTCACCCGGACCGGGATGGCTGGCTACGCCACGGTCTCCGGCTCGTACACGGTTGACTACCGCAACCTGCGGGAGTGGTCCAACCCGTACGAGGTGTGGATGCCGATGTGGCAGCACTTCCACGGCGGGATGGGCTTCCACCAGACCACGACGTACCTGCACAACACGTCGATCGGCTCACACGGCTGCGTCAACCTGCTACCCGTCGACGCGCAGCGGATGTGGCAGCTCGGCTCGGTCGGCACGCACGTGCGGCTGTTCGGCCGTCGCCCCGGCACCTGACCCGCTCGCTTCCGGGTGAACCCCCATGAGCTTTTCCGGGACCGCCCGGGGTGTGGAACCTGTCACCGGGTGGCCTTCAGGTGCGAGGCTGGAGGCCGGACACCGCCCCGGTGGGCCGGACACCGCCATGGTGGGAGGCGCGCATGGAGGACGCAAGGAAGGGACCCCTGTTATCGCCTTCGGTAGAGGAAGGGGCCCTTCTTAACCGCTCAGCTGGTGACCAGCCAGGCGACCCACAGCCGTACGAGACGCCACCGGGCTCCGACGGGTCGGGGCAGGTCGTCCTCGACGGGGCCGAGCACGTGACCGGTGGATCGGGCCGGGCCCCGTTCAGCGGTAGCCGGCAGCGTGCTGGCGGGTCGGGCGGTGGCGGGCAGCGTGCTGGCGGGTCGGGCGGGCTCGCCCTCGGGAGCGGGACCGAACGGAACGCGCCGCGCGCCGAACCCGACGGGGAGACCTCCTACCCGGGCGTCGAGCCGGTCTCGCGCGTCATGCTCGCCGGCTACGTGCTGGTGGCGATCTTCCTGGTCGGCTGGTTCCTGTGGGGCTGGCTGGGGCTGCGCCAGGGCTTCATCGACTCGGTGGGCGAGTCCGCCGGCGCGGGGTTCGCGCTGCTGCTGCTCGTCTCGATCATCGGTACCCTTCGCCGCAGCCGTCGCTGACCTCGTCGATCGAGCAGGCATGACCCCCTGGAGGCTGGCCAGGCAGGGCAGGTTCCCGAGGCAGTCGGCGGGCAGAGCCGCCCCGAAAGGGTCGACCGGGCAGGGGCCACGGCGAATGATCAACTCAAGTTCGGCGATGTAGGGGGGTCCAAGCCACCCGGACACCCCTACATCGCCACACTTGAGCTGCCGGTCGGGCCGAGTCGGGCCGGTCGGGCGGGCAGGGACGGCGCGGGGCCGGCCGGCCGGGCGCGGGGGCGGCGCGGGGCCGGGGGCTAGACCGAGGGGGAGTGGAATTCGGCGGCGGTGATCCGGTGCAGGGCGAAGGTGTGCAGCATGTCCGTCCGTTCGTCCTCGGCCCGCAGGTAGCCGGCACCGATGGACACCGGTCGGACCAGCCGGGAGGCGGTGCCGCCGTGCGCGTCGACGTACCCGACCCAGACCAGCGACTTGTCGCGGACCGCCTGCTGTAGCACGGCCAGTGCCTGGGTGTGGGTGTGCGAGGCCGCCGGGCGGGCGTCGGCCCGACCGTTGCGCACCGTGGCGGGAGCCCGCCGGGCGGCGCGCGCGATGGCCTCGCCGCGCCGGATCTGCTCGATGATCCCGAGTACGCGCGGACGGCTCAGCCGGGGCGTGGCCAGCGGGTCCGTCGCCCGACCCGGTAGCACCCGCAGTGGCGCGCGGGGTGGTTTCGGCCGGGTCAGCACGGCTGCCCCGGAGGCGTCCTCGGGCACGGGCGCGTAGCCGGCGCCACGCAGCGCGGTCAGCAGCCGAGCCACCTGGTACGGCGTGACCAGCACCGTCGGTGCCAGCCGGCGCAGCGAGAGCGCCGCCAGCCGGCGGTCCGCCAGCGCCTCGGCCAGCAGCGCCTCGTCGTCGCTGCGCAGGTACGACCCGGCCGAGCCGACCCGCAACCCGCCGTGCTTGCGGGTCACGTCGTCGATCAGGTACGTCAGCGTCTGCGGCACCGGTGTCCGGGACCGGCGCCGGAACAGGGTGTGCAGGTCGTCGGCGGCGTACCCGGTGTCCAACGCCCGGCGGAGGCTGGCCGGGGTGACCCGGTACACGCTGGCCCCGCCGGCCGATTCGTGCTCGGCCACGGTGTCGAGTTCGGCGGACAGCGCCGGCTCGGGAGGTCCGGGTACGACAACCGTCAGGTCGGCCTGCACCAGAAAGTGATCCACCGGGGACGGCAGCAGGGCGTCCAGGGCCCGGACCGCCGGCGACGAGTCCCCGGACAGTGAGCTGTTCTCGGCGCGTACCCCGAGCGGGTCGTCGGCCGTCGTGTCGGGTTGGCCGGCCGGATCGGCGAGCAGCAACCGGCCGTACGAGGTGAGCGCGCCCAGGCCGGTGATCCCGAGTACCGCTGCCTCGGTCAGCACCTCCCGGTACGCCCGCTCGCGGCCCTTGCTGCGCCGCGGCGCGTGCCAGGCCACCAGCTCCAGGGTTTCGTCCACGTCCGGCGCGACCCCGGGGTCGAGCGCGGCGAGCACACCCAGCACGGCCCGCCGGGCGATCGGCACGCCGGCCCGCTCGACCTCGCCGGACAGCGGCGTGATCGGCCGGTCCCGGTCGTCGCGCTGGCCGATCATGCCGGCCTGTCGGCTCATCGTCAGCCAGGCTCGGGCCAGTGCTTCCCAGCGGTGCGCCAGCGATCCGTTCCGCCACAGCTCGTACCCGCTGCTCGGCAGGATCTGCTGGTCGGCCCCGGCCCGGATGGTGGTGGCACCGGCCAGGTCGACCTCACCGGCCAGACCGGCCGCGTAGGCCACCTCCAGCAGCAGCGCGGCGACCGGCTCGTCCAGATTGGTGGTGCGGGCCAGCCGGCGCAGGTCCCGGACCCCGATGCCGCCGGAACGCAGTACCGGGGCCGGCTCGGCCGCCAGCCCTTCCAGCAGTGCCTCGACGTGGCGGACCGCCTCCATCGTCTGGCCGGCGCCGGCCGAGTCGACCGCCTTGGGCTCCCGGGGCGCGGTGGTCGGCTCGGGTGGAGTGGCACGCAACGGGCCCAGCGGTCCGGTGTCCCGGCGCAGCAACAGCCCCACCTCGCGGGGCAGTTCCACGGCGGTGTCGCCGGGCGAGGTGCCCGGGTCGGGCACGGGTACCAGCAGGGCGTGGTCCACCAGCCAGCGCACCGGGGAAACGCCCTCGGGGGTCGCCCCGGCGTCGCCGGTGCCGTCGGCGTCCGTCCCAACGGTTCCGGCGGTTCCGGTGGTTCCGCGTCCAACCCCGGTGGTTCCGCCCCCGGCCCCGGTGGTTCCGGGTCCAGCGTCACCGCCGGCGGTCCCGGTTCCAGCGGTCCCGGCCTCGGTGGTCGTGGTTCCAGCGGCCCCGGTTGCGGCGGGCGTGGTCCCGGTCCCGGCCCGGGCGGCAATGCCGGTGGCCCCGGTTGCGGCGGGCGTGGTCCCGGTCCCGGCCCGGGCGGCAACGCCGGTGGTCCCGGCCCCGGTTCCGGCGGGCGTGGTCCCGGTCCTGGTGCCGGACCAGAGGGCGTCCGCGGGCAGGGTGCCCACCGGTGGACCGGCCGCCAGCCGGTCGAGGATCTTGCGCGCCGCGGGTGGCGCCGCGAGCACCGTCCGGCGCAACCGGGCGGGTTCGGCGCACAGCTGCGCCGCGCGATCGTCCAGCTCCGCGGCGGGCCGTCCGAGCCCGGCCGGGTACGGAGGACAGATCTCGTCCACCGCACTCACCACGGTCAGTTCGTCTTCCGGCCCGTACAGCAGGAAGAGGTTGCGCAGCCGGTCCACTGCCCCGCGCACGGTGGCTCGGTCGACCCCGCTGGGCGGTGTCGTGGCCAGGGCCAGCACCGCCTCGGTCGAGGTGAGGCCGGTCACCGGATGCCGGGTCAGCCGAGCGGCGTCGAGGATCTGCAGGGTGAACTGGTCGATTCCGTCCAGCGCGCGGGCGACCGACACCCGCGACTGCGCTCGCAGGGCCAGGGCGGTCAGGTCGGCCGGCACCGGCACGACAAGGTCAGGCCGCAGCTGCAGGAGCGTGGCCAGCGCGTCGTCCGGGATCGACCGCAGGCGGTCGGCGAGTGAGGTGCTCATCGTCGTTCCACGCTAGCCGGCCGAAGTGGTTTCCCGCCTCTCGACGCCGTGGCCGGCTACGTGATCCAGCCGCGCGAGATCCGGACCCGCGATCGGACCAGGCGATCCAACCGCGCGCTCCGACCAAGATCCGACCAAGGTCGGAGCGCGATCCGGATCCACGATCCGAGCGCGATCCGAGCGCGATCCGGGTCCACGATCCGGGCCGGGCGATCCGACCCGCGTGCTCCGGATCCCCGATCCGGGTGTGATCCGGGCGGCTCGACGGAACCGCCGGATCTTCACCCGATTCCCAGCGGCGCGGGTACGGTCGGGCCGGCTAGCCTTGAGGGGCGCATAGATCAGCAGTTCGAGCGAAGCAGGGGATGACAGGTGCCGACCGGTCGAGTGAAGTGGTACGACGCGACCAAGGGATACGGGTTCGTCACCAGTGACGAGGGTGGCGACGTGTTCCTGCCGAAGGGCGCGCTACCCGCTGGGGTCACCGAGCTCAAGGGCGGTCAACGGATCGAGTTCGGCGTGGTGGACAGCCGGCGCGGTGCCCAGGCGCTGGGCGTGAAGCTGCTGGACGCACCGCCGTCGGTGGCCGAGCTGCGCCGCCGGCCGGCGGAGGAACTGCACGGCCTTGTCGAGGACATGATCAAGGTGCTCGAAGCGAAGGTGCAGCCGGACCTGCGCCGGGGCCGGTTCCCGGACAAGCGGACCGCCCAGAAGATCGCTCAGCTGGTCCACGCCGTCGCGCGGGAGCTGGAGGTCTGAGGGATGAGGTCGGCTGCCGCGGCGCGCCCGAGCAGGGCGTCGACCGCGGCCTGGCCGGCCTCACCAAGCTCCGCTGTGAATTCGTTCACATAGAGCGCGATGTGCCGTTCGACCACGTCCGGTTCCATCTCCTGAGCGTGCGCGAGCACGTACCCACGACTGGCCGCCGGGTCGGCCCAGGCCAACCGGACGGATTCGCGGATCCAACCGGCGGCCTCGGCCGGATCGACCACCCCGCGCCGAGCCAGGATGGCACCGAGTGGAATCGGGAGCCCGGTGTCGCCCTCCCACCACTCGCCGAGGTCGACCAGGGCGGTGAGCCCGTGCCGGGGGTAGGTGAACCGGGCTTCGTGGATCACCAGGCCCGCGTCGTACCGGCCGGCGGCGACGCCCGGCATGATCTCGTGGAACGGCACCACCTCGATCCGCGCGGGCGGCCGGCCCGCCGACCAGAGCCGGAACAGCAGGTACGCGGTGGTCCGGTCGCCGGGCACCGCGACCGTGGCACCGGACAGGTCGGTCCGGTCACCCCGGGTGAGCACCAGCGGCCCGCAGCCCCGGCCGAGGGCGCCGCCGCAGGGCAGCAGGTGGTAGTCGTCGAGCAGCCAGGGCAGCGCGGCGTAGCTCACCTTCACCAGATCGAACGCGCCCCGCTCGGCGGCCGTGTTCGTCACGTCCACGTCGGCGAAGGTCACGTCCATGGCCGGGGCTCCCGGCACCAGACCATGCACCAGGGCGTGGAAGACGAAGGTGTCGTTGGGGCAGGGGGAGATCGCGAGGGAGAGCGCCACGTCTCCACCGTATCGCCGGACCGACGCGCTGTTGGGAAGGGTCCCTTTCACATCGAAATCCGATAACAGGGGGCCCTTCCTTACCTGGCCAGGGTGTCCAGGGCCGGCGCGGTGGCGGTGAGGGCCGCGAGGGCGTCCGCGATCCGCCAGGCGGACCGGTCGCGGGGTCCGACAAGGTTCGAGATGGTCCGGAGTTCGGCGAACGGCACTTCGGCCTGGCCGGCCGCGACGGCCACCCCGTACCCCTCCATCGCCTCGGCCACCGCGTCCGGGAAGCGGGCGGCCAGCGCCCGCGCCGTGGTCTCGGTTCCGGTCACGGTGCTCAGCGTGAGCACCGTACCGAGCCCGGCGGTGGGCAGCGCGGCGCGCAACGCGGCGAGCAACGCCGGGTCGACCCGGCCCACCGGGTCGCCGAAGCCCAGTTCGTCGAGGGGGAGAAACCCGGCGGGTGACTCCGCGCCCAGGTCCGCCGCCACGCTGCGGGTGGCCAGCACGACCCCACCCACCGCCGCCCGGTCCGGGAAGCCACCGCCGATCCCGGCGCTCAACACCGCGGTGTACGGCGTACCGGCCGCTTCGGCGGCGGTGAGCAGCCGCGCGGTGCCGGCGGCAGCGGCGGCCGGTCCCACCCCCACGGCCGCCACCGTGACGTTCGCTCCCGTCAGCCCGGCGCGTAGGGCCGCCGCCTCCGCCTCGACGGCGGTGGCGGCGAGGAGCCGGCGGGTCATCCGGCCCGTCCCTCGGTCTCTCGGGGCCGCTCGTCGCCGTTGATCGACGAGGGTCGGTAGATGTGGAAGCCGGGTGGCGCGGCGGTGCGGTCCTGGTCGCCGGTCTGCGGCGCGAGTGGCTGGCTGGGGGCCGGTCCGGCCGGCGGTGCGGTACGGGGACCGGGCCGGGGCGGTTCCGCGTTCACGCTCCGGGACGGTACCGGTGCGACCGGCCCCGGCGGCACGGGGTCCGGACCAGGGGCCGGCATGCCAGGCGGTACGGAGGGCGAGGCGCCGGGCGGCACGCGGGATGCTCCGGGCACGGGCGCCGGAACCGGGCGCTCCTCGTTGGCCCGGCCGTAGAGCCGATCGGCGCGCAGCCGGTAGGCACGCCAGACGGCGATCACCGCTGCCAGGGCGGTCAGCCCGGTGACCACCCCCAGGCCGATCCGGCCGGACAGCGGAACGAGGCCCAGCGCGCCGCCGACGACGAAGGCGAGCATGAGCACGGTCTCCGAGTGCGCGAAGGCGCTGGCCCGCAGGCGTTCGGCGACCCGTTCCTGGATGGTGGCGTCCACGGCCAGCTTGGCGATGCCGCTCACGATGGCCAGGACCAGGCAGAGCAGGGTGACCATCGGCAGCGAGAAACGCAGCACGGCCAGCACGGCGACGGCGGCGACCAGCACCAGCCCGCCGGCCTGCAGCGGGGCCGGGCGGTGGATCCGCAGCCGGGTCCCGGCGGCGGTGGCCAGGAAGGTCCCGGTGGCCAGCGCCGCGCCCACCAACCCGAGCGCGCCCTGGGCGCCGATGTCCCGACCGAGTACGACGGTGGTCAGGTCGCCGGACCGGACCGCGAAGGCCAGGAAGAGCAGCAGGAAGCCGTAGCCGGCGCGGAGCATGGCGCTGCCCAGCAGGGTGGTGACGACGAGCGCTCCGGTGAGCACCCGTCCGCGCCGCCGGCCCGATCCGGTCGTACCGGTCGGTGCGGCTCCGCTTCGCGCGGCCCCGGGTGGCGCGGCTCTTGTCGGTGGGGTGGCAGGTGGTGTGGCTCTCGTCGGCGCGGCCCCGGGTGGCGCGGTTCCCGGGTCGGCGGCGGCCCACGGGTCGACGGGGGTGTCGAGCCGCTCGGGTGGGTCCGAGTCGGCGCGGGCCGGTAGCCGCAACGCGATCACCATGCCGGCCAGGAAGATCAGCGAGGAGACCCGCAGCGGCCACTGTGGTCCGAACCAGAACGCGGCCAGCCCGAGCGGCGCGACGAGGGCGCCGGCCACCGTGCCGTACACGCTGGCCCGCGCGCCCACCTGCGACAGGCCGAGTCCGGCCGGCAGCAGCCGGGGCACCGCCGCCGACCGGGCCACCCCGTAGGCGCGGGACAGCGCCAGCACACCGAACGCCGCCGGATAGAGCCCGATCCCGTGGATGTAGTCGGAGATCAGCCAGGCCAGGAAGGCCCGACCCAGCATGGTGGCGGCCATCGCGTATCGGCGACCGTGCCGGAAGTGGTCCAGCAGCGGGCCCACAACCGGGGCCAACAGGGCGAACGGAACCATGGTGACCAGCAGGTAGAGGCCGACCCGGGTCCGCGCCTCACCGAGCGGGACGTTGAAGAAGATGGTGCCGGCGAGCCCGATCGCGATCAGGGTGTCCCCGGCGCAGGAGGCGGCGTGCAGGTCGAACATCCGGGTCATTCCGGTCTCGCCACCCGCACCTCGGGCGCGGACCCGGCCGACGCCCCGGGTCACCCATCGGCTGCTACGCAGTCCGCCGCGCAGCAGCAGCCGGATGCCCCGGACCGTCGTACCGGCGGTGTAGCCGGCGACGGACCGGCGTGGCCGGGCGGATCGGGAAAACAGCGGCATGTGACCATCCTGGCCGATCGGTGCTCGCCGTGTCGGGTCTGTCAGGAGAAGACAACCGGGGAGTGCGTGACGGTCGGCCGGGTGGATAGGGAACAATGAACGGGTGAGCAGGCCTCCCACCACCCGCGCCCCCCGTCTCGACCAGGTGTGCGCCGCTGCCGTCGAGGTGGCGCGGGCCGGTGTCACCGAGGTGGATCCGACGGATGTCGGCGCCCATCTCTCGGTCGTCGCCGAGGGAGACCGGCTGGTCACGCACTTCTTCGAGTGTCACCTCGCCGGATATCGCGGCTGGCGGTGGGCCGTCACGGTCACCCGGGTGCCGCGCAGCAAGATGGTGACGGTCTGTGAGACCGTTCTGCTTCCCGGTGACGACGCGCTGCTCGCCCCGGGTTGGCTGCCCTGGCAGGAACGCCTCCAGCCGGGTGACCTCGGCGTGGGCGATCTGCTCCCGGCGCCGTCGGATGACGACCGACTGGTTCCCGGTTACCTGCTCTCGGACGATCCCGCGGTCGAGGAGACCGCCTGGGAACTCGGCTTCGGCCGCCCCCGGGTGATGTCCAGGGAGGGCCGGATGGAGACCGCCCAACGGTGGTACGACGGCGACCACGGGCCCGCCGCGCCCATCTCGGCCGCCGCGCCGGCCGCCGCCCGGTGCGGCACCTGCGGCTTCTATCTCCCCCTCGCCGGAGCGCTGCGGCAAGCGTTCGGCGTGTGTGGCAACTTCTACGCCCCGGACGACGGTCGCGCGGTGAGCGCGGACCACGGCTGCGGTGCCCACTCCGAGACGCTTGTCGAGTCCGTCGAGACGCCGGTGGACGAGGCACCGACCGTCTACGACGACAGCGCGGTGGAGGCCGTCTCGGTCAGCCGGGCCGCCGGTTCGGTCGAGTCGGGGGAGCCGGCGGAGCAGTACGGACACAGCTGACCGGTCGGGTCAGCGATTCGCTCCCCGACGGTCAGTGGTTCGCGCGTCGACGGTCAGTGGTTCGCTCCCCGACGGTCAGTGGTTCGTGCTGACAGTCAGCGGTTCGCGCGGCGACGGGCCCGGTTGGCGTCGTACCGCCGCATGACGGCCAGGCCCGGCAGGCCGATCAGGACGCCGGCCAGGCAGATCCAGAGCCAGTTCTCGTGCCCGTGGGCGGCCAGCCAGCCCCGGAAGAAGACCAGCAGCACCAGACCCACCACCGCCCAGATCGCCATCCCGGCGAGCGCGAACGGCACCATCGGCGGATCGACCGGTTCGGGCTGGTCGGGTGGTTGAGCTGGCACCAGCAAAGGATACGCGGGTCCGCGGCGGCTCCCCGCCGTACGGGTGGGCCGGGCTGTCCGTGGTCTACTCTCTGGCTTCTGCGCGGTCGGCCCGCAGGTGGTGACCCTGATCATATCGGTGGTCGTTAGCCAAGCTTATTAGTTAGGCTAACGATGTGACGGAGCGGACGGTGATGGCGGTGGACGTTCCACCGGCGCAGCTCGCACCCAGACTGCGTGACGCGATCACCCGACTCAACCGCCGGGTACGGCAGACCCGGCCGGTCGGCGACCTGACGATGACTCAGCTCTCCGCCCTGACCAGCATCGAGCTGGCGGGCGCGCTGACTCCCCGTGAGCTCGCCGACGCCGAACGGGTCCAGCCGCCGACGATGACCAGGACCGTGGCCAAGCTGGAGGAACAGGGCCTCGTGCGGCGCTCGCCGCACCCGACCGACGGCCGGCAGGTCCTGCTCACCACGACGGACGCCGGCCGGGAGGTCTTCGCGCGGTTCGAACGGGCCCGCAACGAGTGGTTGGCGCAGCGGCTCGCCGAGCTGAGCGACGCCGACCGGGACACCCTGGCCCGGGCCGCGGAGATCCTGCACCGGGTGGCCCGCGCCTGACCGGCGCCTTGCCGGGTCCGCTTCGTCCACCGTGTGGATGACGCGTACGACCCGAAGGAGGCGCACCGCGAGTGCGGGCGAAGCTCAGCAAGACGTTCCAGTCCCTGCAGGTCCGTAACTACCGTCTGTTCTCGACCGGTCAGCTCATCAAACTGATCGGTACCTGGATGATGTTCGTCGCCCAGGACTGGCTGGTGCTCCGGCTGTCCGCGCCCACCGCCCTGGGCATCGTCACCGCGTGTCAGTTCACCCCGGTGCTGCTGCTCACCCTGCTTTCCGGGCGGTTGGCCGACCGGTACGACAAACGGGCGTTGCTGTTGGTCGCGAACGCCTTCTGGATGGTGCTGGCCGGCGGGATGAGCCTGCTGGTGCTCACCGGCCTGGTCCAGCTCTGGCATGTCTTCGTCTTCGCGGCCCTGCTCGGGGTGGCGAACGCGGTGGAGACGCCGGTCCGGCAGTCCTTCGTCTCCGAACTGGTCGGCACCCCGCTGCTGCCCAACGCGCTGTCCCTGAACGCGGCGACCTTCAACTCGGCCCGGATCCTCGGCCCGGCCGTCGCCGGCGTGGCGATCGCCGCGTTCGACGTGGGGCCGGTCTTCCTGATCTCGGCGATCAGCTCGGTCGCCCCGCTGATCTGCGTACTCAAGATGCGCGGCTCGGAACTGCACCGCGAGGCGCTGCCGGCGCGCGGTGACCGCGAGCCGGCGCGGGTGATCGACGGCCTGCGGTACGTGGGACAGCGGTCCGACCTGATGCTGCCGATGGCGCTCATGGGAGTCATCGGGATGACCCTGTTCAACTTCCAGCTCACCCTGGCGGCCCTGGCCAAGACCGTCTTCCACACCTCGGCCGCCACCTTCGGGCTGTTCACCACGGCGCTCGCCGCGGGCGCGCTGTGCGGCGCCTTCGCCGGCAGCAACCGGCGGGGCCGCCCCTCGGTCTGGCTGGTGCTGGGCGCCGCCCTGACCACCTCGGTCTTCGGCACCCTGGTGGGGCTGGCCCCGACGTACTGGCTCGTGGTGGCCCTGCTGCTGCCCACCGGTTTCAGCATGGTCTTCTTCGCGCAGGCGGCCAACCAGCGGGTGCAGCTCGGCGTCGACGCGGCGTTCCGGGGCCGGGTGATGGCGCTGTGGGTGCTGGTCTTCCTGGGCACCAACCCGGTCGGCGCCCCGATCATCGGCTGGACCGCCGAGCACGTCGGCGCGGGCGCCAGCATCTGGATCGGCGGCCTGCTCTCCACGGCCGCCGCCGTCATCGCGCTGCTCTGGCAGTTGCGCCGCAGCGGAGCCAAGGTCCGGCTCCGGATGCTGCCGTCACCCCGGCTCTACGTGGTCGAGCTGTAAGGAAGGGCCCCTTCTTATCGTTTTCGGTATAGGAAGGGCCCCTTCTTGACGGGGTTCATCAGGGCCCGGCAACGGTGGCAACGAGGCTGACCGTGAGTGTCGTACCCCGGTGGTTTGCTGTCGGCATGGATCGAGCGCGTTATCTGGAGTGTCTGGCCGCGGACGAGCGGCGCCTGCGGGAGCTGGCGACCGGTGATCTGACCGTCCGGGTGCCGACGTGTCCGGACTGGACGCTGGGTGACCTGGTCGAGCACGTCGCGATGGTCTACCTGCACAAGGTGGCGAGCATGCGGCACGGTCAGCCCCGGGACTGGCCACCGCCGGTCCCGGAGAGCGAGCCGGTCGCCCTGCTGGACCGGGCCTACGTTGAGCTGACGGCCGAATTCGCCCACCGGCCCGATGAAGAGGCCAGCGAGACGTGGTACGAGCCGGATCAGACGGTCGGGTTCTGGGTGCGTCGGATGGCGCAGGAGACGGTCGTCCACCGGCTCGACGCCGAACTCGCCGCCGGGGCGAAGATCACCGAATTACCCCCCGACCTGGCCGTTGACGGGGTCGACGAGGTGCTGGGCTTCCTGTCGTACGCGTCGCGGAAGTGGCCGGACGAGTTCGTCGGCCGGCTGCCCGAGACCGAGCGCCGGGTGCTGATCACCACCGACGGCACCGGGTGGCTGGTCCGGCTCGGGCCGACCAGGATCAGCGTCGAGCCGGTGGTCGGCCCGGATCGCCTGGTCGGCCCGGTTCCGGCCACCGGAACCGATCAGGCGGCCGGAACCGATCAGGCGGCCGGAACCGATCCGGCCACCGGAACCGATCCGCTGGGCGAGGCGCTGGTCGGCACGGATCAGGCGGGCACGGATCAGGCGGGCGCGGCCACGGTCGGCACGGATCCGGCGGGTGGCTCCCCGGCGTCCGTTCCGGTGGATGCCACCTCGGCCCAGGTCACGGCAGCGCCCGCCGACCTGCTGAGCTGGGCGTGGCAGCGTGGCGGCGACGCCGCCGTGCGGATCGACGGAGACGAGGGCCTGGTACGGCAGCTGCGTGCCGCGCTGGAACTCGTGACACAGTAGGCGTTCCGTGCAGCCGTCCGGTGGGTTCGCGGAGTGTAACGGAACGGTTCTGGTATCCGAATTCGCTGGCAGCCACCCATGACAGGGCATAGCGTCGATATCGTGGCCGACGGGTTGGTGCTGGCGCTGGCAGTGCTCGGTGTCGCATGCCTGCCGGTCGTCGTGGCGGGGGTGGTCTGCGCCGACGAGTTGATCGACCGGATCGTGTGTGGATTCGGCGAATGGCGTGACCGGCGCCGGGAGCGCCGCGTCATCCTCGGGATGGAACGGACGATGACCGTGGGGCGACCGCCGCAGGCCGTGGACCTCACCGCACTCGACCGGATCCAGCAACCCTCCATCGAGGAGGTCGCCGCGGACCTGCGCACGTTGGGTCGGCAACGGCTCAACGTCGGCGATCGGTCCTCCCAGGCGCTGCGGCACACGGTCCAGGAGGCGTACGACGAGCGCCTGCGGTTGGCCAGCCGCTTGCTGGGGGTCACCGAGCACCTCCACGGGCTTGCGGGTGTCGACCTCGACATCGAGCGGGTACGCGTCGAAGGCGAGCTCCAGGCCGCCGGATTACGGGTGCCGACGGTCGTCGAGCAGCGCGGCCGTTCCTGAACGACGGCGTCCGCGGTGCGACTCTTCGTGGCGCTCTACCCGCCACCAGCCGCACTGGACGACCTTGACGCACGGCTCGCCGGCCTGCGGATCGGCGCGGCCACGGCGCAGGGGATCAACGTCCGCCGGCCGGCCCGGGACACCGTACACGTCACCCTGGCCTTCCTCGGTGACGTCGAGGACGAGCGGTTGCCCGACGTGGAGGCGGCACTCGGTCGCGCCGCCGCGGCCTGGCGGGCGCAATTCGCCAACGGAGCACGGTTACGGCTGGGCGGTGGCGGACGCTTCGGTCGGGGTCGGTTCAGCATCCTCTGGGTGGGGCTGGACGGCGATGTTGATCCGCTCCGCCGACTGGCCGCGATCATCCGCCGGGAGCTGCGTCGGTCGCGGATCCCACACGACCGGCGACCCTACCGGCCACATCTGACGGTGGCCCGACCCGGTGACCGGATCCCGGCTGCGGACGTGACGGCCGATCACGCCGAGTTGAACGGGTACGCCGGACCGAGCTGGTCGGCCGCCGAGATGGTGCTGGTTCGCAGTCATCTGGGCCCACGGTCGGAGCATCAGCGGCTGGCCCGCTGGCCGCTGATCTGACCCGATCCGACCATGGTCCCGGCCGTGGCCTGACTACGGGTCCCGGCCTTGGCCTGACTACGGGTCCCGGCCTTGGCCTGACTACGGGTCCCGGCCCTGGCCTTCTGGATCCCGGGATGACGGCCAGGATCTTCGGTCCCGGCATGGTGGCCAACGGTCCTGATATGACGGACAGACCTTCGGTCCAGGATGGCGGCCGTCCCGGGATGACGGCCGGGATGTCGGTCCCGACGACGAGGCCGGGACCTTTCGATCTCAGGACGGCGGCACCTCCCGTGAGTCCATACCTGAGAGGCATAACTATGACTTTCAGGTATGGACATCACCGGGGCATGGTTCGGTGTCGAGGTCACGTTCGGTAGCGGGCCCTGTTTCGGCAGGACGGAACTACCAGGCCCACGCCTCGGGGCCCGGTCCACCGTTGCCGACCGGCGGGAACAGTTCGTCCAGCCGACCCAGCGCCGCCTCGTCGAGTCGCACGTCGAGGGCGCCGAGGGACGCGTCGAGCTGCTCGGCCGTGCGTGGACCAACGATCGGCGCCGTCACGCCCGGCCGGGACAGCAGCCAGCCAAGCCCCACATCCGCCGGGTCATGGCCAAGTTCGGCGCAGAACTTCTCGTACGCCTCGATGACAGCCCGGTTCTCGGCCAGTCCTGCGGCCGCGCGCCCGCTGGCGCTCCGCGCCGCACCGCCCTGCTCGATCTTGCGTAGCACCCCGGCCAGCAGGCCGCCGTGCAGCGGTGACCACGGGATGATGCCCAACCCGTAGTGCTGCGCGGCCGGGATGACCTCCAGCTCGACGTGCCGGGTCATCAGGTTGTAGATGCACTGCTCGGAGACGAGGCCGAAGAAGTTACGCCGGTCGGCCACGGCCTGTGCCTGTCCGATGTGCCAGCCGGCGAAGTTCGACGAACCGACGTACAGCACCTTGCCCTGCGCGACCAGCGTCTCCATCGCCTGCCAGATCTCCTCCCACGGCGTGGTCCGGGAGACATGGTGCATCTGGTAAAGGTCGATGGTGTCGGTCTGCATGCGACGCAGCGACTCTTCGCAGGCCCGGATGATGTGCCGGGCGCTCAGTCCACGATCGTTGGGCCACTCGCTCATCCGGCCGTACGCCTTCGTGGCCAGCACGACCTTGTCGCGGCGCCCACCACCCTGGCCGAACCAGCGACCGATGATCTGTTCGCAGAGGCCGTCTCCGAGCTTCTGGCCATAGACGTTGGCGGTGTCGAAGAAGTTGATGCCGTGCTCCAGCGCGCGATCCATGATGGCGAAGCTGTCCGGCTCACTGGTCTGCTGGCCGAAGTTCATCGTGCCCAGGCAGAGACGGCTCACAGACAGGCCGGTGCGGCCAAGGTTTGTGTAATCCATGCCTCAACCCTGTCACGCGGGCACTTCGAGTGCCCTGTAAGTCGAGCAGGCATCAAGTGCATCAAGAGCCGAGCAACCATACGGGTCGGGTGCCCGGGTGCGGACCTGCCCGCACCCGGTGGTGCGGGCAGGTCAGGAGCTTTCGCGAGCGGCCGGGCCGGAGCCGAAGAGGACGTCGTCCCAGCTGGGCAGCCGCTTGCGAGGCTTGCCGCTGGTCTCCGTGGACTCGCTGCCGCCGGACTGACCAGCGGTCCGCCGGGGCCGGAGAACCGCGAGCGAGGGCACCGCCGGCACCTCCTTGGGCAGGTCGGCGTCGTCGTCGAACGCGGAACCCTGGCCGCCCCCGAGCAGCGCGGCCGCTCCGCCGCCCACCGGACGCTGGCGCGGCGGCTCGGTGCTGCCAAGCGCGGCCGGATCGAGGCCGCGACCGGCCGACGATCCCAGCGGACGGTCCAGCGAGGCGAGCAGGGCGTCCCGTCCGGCACGGATCGGGTCGCGGGCCGGGCGGCTGGTGTCCGCAGCCGCGGGCAGCCCATGGCCACCACGGCCGGGCTCGACCCGGGAGGGACCCGGCAGCGCGTGACCGCTTCGTTCCGGGGCCGGCTCCTGGCCGAGGATCGGCGTCGGCCGCTCGGCGCACAGGTACTGCGCCATGTCGTCGTGCGGGGTCACCGTCTGGCGGCTCTTGTCGAGGTCCCAGATGGCCTGCGCGGTGGCCTTGCCCGAGGGCCAGGTGGCGACGATCCGCCAGGTGCCGTCGTCCCGCCGGTACGCGTCCCAGGAGATCTTCTCGGTGTCGATGCCATGCTGAGCGAGCCGACCATCCACCACCTCGGCCAGCGGCGTCGGCTTCTCGGCGGACTTGAGTCGGGTGCGGCGGGCATGCTGAGCGAGCATCGCGCGCTCCTGGAGCACCGGGCCGGCGTACCGCAGCACGCGGTCGACCGGGACACCCGCGATCCGGGCCACGTCCTCCGCCGACTCACCGGCCCGAATCCGTGCCTGGATGTCCCGTGGCGACAGCGAGGGCACCGGGTCACCGGCCGACGGGGCGATCGCGAGCGGGGGTGAGCCCGGCTCGTTGTGCAGCACTGTCGCGATCCGCTCGTCGATGGGCAGCGCGAGCAGCCGGCCCACCTCATCGGAGAGCACCAAGGCCTGGCCGTCCTCGGAGAGGGCGACGAAGCGTACTGGGCGCATCGCGTTGCCTCCGTCCCGCTTCGCTGGCCATCGCCGCCCGGGTGGCCACCCGGGCTTACCTCGACACGGTACGCCGGTCAGGATACCGATGGGGGGAGCCACGCCCGCATTTTGCGGGTGCCGCCGGGTCGGCCGGAAGCGTTCCGGCCCGGCCCGGCGGCCCGCAGAGCCAGGTCAGAGCTGGTCGAGCACGTAGTCGACGCAGCGGGTCAGCGCCTCCACATCGGCGGGGTCGATCGCGGGGAACAGCGCGATCCGCAGCTGGTTGCGGCCGAGCTTACGGTACGGCTCGGTGTCCACAATGCCATTCGCGCGCAGCACCTTGGCGATCGCGGCGGCGTCCACCCCGTCGGCGAAGTCGATCGTCGCGACGACGTTCGAACGCAGCGCCGGGTCGAGCACGAACGGGCTGGCCACGGCGGAGCGCTCGGCCCAGCCGTACACGATGCCCGCGCTCTCTGCGGTCCGCTTGGCGGCCCAGGACAGGCCACCCTGGCCGTTCATCCAGTCGGTCTGCTCGGCGGCCAGGAAGATGGTGGCCAGTGCCGGGGTGTTGTACGTCTGCTCCAGCCGCGAGTTGTCGATCGCGGTGACCAGGTCGAGGAAGGCCGGAACGTACCGCGAGGCCCGGACCTCGGCGGCCCGCTCCAGCGCGGCCGGCGACATGAGCGCGATCCAGATCCCGCCGTCCGAGCCGAAGCACTTCTGCGGGGCGAAGTAGTAGACGTCCGTCTCCCGCACGTCGACCTCCAGGCCGCCCGCCCCGGAGGTGGCGTCGACCAGCAGCAGCGCGTCGTCGTCCGCGCCGGTGACCCGGCGGATCGGGACGGCCACGCCGGTCGAGGTCTCGTTGTGCGGGGTGGCGTAGGTGTCGATGCCGGCCTCGGCGGTCAGCGCCGGAGCCGAGCCCGGGGCCGCCTTGCGGATGGTCGGCTCGGCCAGGAACGGCGCGTCGGCCACGGACTTGGCGAACTTGCTGCCGAACTCGCCGAAGCTGGCCAGCTGGGCCCGCTCGCGGACCAGCCCGAACGCCGCCACCTCCCAGAACGCCGTGGTGCCGCCGTTGCCGAGCACCACCTCGTAGCCGTCCGGCAGGTCGAAGAACTGGGCGATGCCGCGCCGCAGCCGGGCGACCTGGTCGCGGACCGGCTTCTGCCGGTGGGAGGTCCCGAGGTAGCTCGTCGCCACGTCGGCCAGCGCCGAGACGGCCGCCGGGCGGACCTTGGACGGTCCGCAGCCGAACCGGCCGTCGGCGGGCTTCAGGTCGTCGGGGATCCGGATGGTGGAGACGTCAGCCACGGTGATCGGAGATCCTTCCGAACGGGACCGCCTGGTCGGCGGTCCACGGCGGGTGTACCCCCGCCGACGAGTCCGCGCCACGTGGCGCGTCACCCGGCCGACGGCGGGTGCGGACCGGCGACGTTGCCGTGTCCCCATCCTCGCACCCGCTGCCCGGCTCCCGGCCAGCGGTTCGGGCCTGGGCCGGTGAGGTGTCCACCACACCGGCCCTGGCCAGCGGTTGGGCGGGTGCCGTGAGGTGTCCAACACAGTGCCGCCCCGGGCGTTAACAAGGGCCCCCTGCTATACGCGAAGCGATAACAGGGGGCCCTTCCTTGCCGGTCAGGCGTCGTGGGGGACGGCGTCCCAGCCTTCGACGTCGCTGGGCTTGCGGGGAGCGGGGCCGACGTACTTCGCGGACGGCCGGACCAGCCGCTTGAGCCGCTTCTGCTCCAGGATGTGCGCGCTCCACCCGCCCATCCGGGCACAGGTGAACATCGAGGTGAACATGTGCGCCGGCACCTCGGCGAAGTCGAGCACGACCGCCGACCAGAACTCGACGTTGGTGGCGAGCACCCGGTCGGGGCGCCGGGCCTGCAACTCGGCCAGCGCCGCCTTCTCCAGCGCCTCGGCCACCTCGAACCGGGGGGCGCCGAGCTCCTTCGCCGTGCGCCGGAGTACCCGGGCGCGCGGGTCCTCGGCCCGGTAGACCCGGTGCCCGAAGCCCATCAACCGCTCGCCCCGGTCGAGCACGCCCTTGACGTACCCTTCGGCGTCGCCGCTGCGCTCGACGGCCTCGATCATGCCGAGCACCCGGGACGGCGCCCCGCCGTGCAGCGGACCGGACAGCGCGCCGATGCCCGAGGAGATGCAGGCCGCCGCGTCCGCCCCGGTCGAAGCCACGATCCGGGCGGTGAACGTGGAGGCGTTCATGCCGTGCTCGGCGGCCGAGATGAAGTAGGCGTCGACGGCCTTGACGTGCCGGGGATCCGGTTCGCCGCGCCAGCGCTTCATGAACCGCTCGACGATCGTCTGCGCCTTGTCGATCTCCTTCTGCGGTACGGCCGGCAGGCCGAGGCCGCGCGCGGACTGCGCGACGAAGGACAGCGCGGTCACCGAGACCCGGGCCAGGTCCTCCCGGGCCCGCGCGTCGGCGATGTCCAGCAACTGGTCCAGTCCCCAGTACGGCGCGAGCATCGCCACGGCGGACTGCACGTCCACCCGGATGTCGCCGGAGTGAACCGGGACCGGGAACGGTTCGGCGGGCGGCAGACCGGGACCGAACCGTCCGTCCACCAGTAGCGCCCAGACATTGCCGAAGGAAACCTGACCGATCAGGTCCTCGATGTCCACCCCCCGGTAGCGCAGCGAGCCGCCCTCCTTGTCGGGTTCGGCGATCTCGGTCTCGAAGGCTGTCACGCCCTCCAGGCCCGGCTTGAAGTCGGACATGTGCTCTCCCGGGTTCGGTCGTCCGCGCGCCGGGGCGGCGCCCCGACGTTTCCGGGCGTGGCCGTCCCGACCTCCTTGGATGTGTTCGGACTTGGATGTGTTCGGAACATCTTGCCCCCGTCCGGCGCGGTGACGCGAGCCTCCCCGGGTGTGCGACGCACGACAGTCGGCCCGGCCCCGGGGCCCGCGCCGACCCGACGGGAGCCCGTTTCCCGCCTCGGTCGCGGGCCCGGGCCGGGCTGGTCCGGGGGCCCGCGCCGGGCCTGGCCTGCTGGGTTGTACCAGGATGAGGGGGTGAACGAGCCTCCTTCCCCGGCTGACATGCGCCGCGAGTACGACACCGAGCGCGGGCTGCGGCGCGCGGATCTGGCGGCCGACTGGCGCACCCAGTTCACCCGCTGGTTCGCCGACGCGGTGGCCGCCGGGCTGCCGGAGCCGAACGCGATGATCTTCGCCACGGCTGACGCCGCCGGTCGGCCCAGCACCCGGACCGTGCTGCTCAAGGAGTACGACGACCGTGGGCTGGTGCTGTTCACCAACTACGGGTCGCGCAAGGGCGAGGAGGTACGGGTCAACCCGTACGGCAGCCTGCTGTTCCCGTGGTTCCCCATCCGGCGGCAGGTGGTGGTCCGCGGCTCGGTGGAGCGGGTCGACCGGGCCGAGACCGAGGCGTACTTCGCCACCCGGCCACGCGGTGCGCAGCTCGGTGCCTGGGCCAGTACCCAGTCCCGGGTGCTGCCCGACCGGGCCGCGCTGGATGAGGCGTACCGGGAGGTGGCGGCCCGGTTCGGTCGGGACCGGTCGATTCCCGCGCCGCCGCACTGGGGTGGCCTCCGGGTGGTGCCGGAGACGGTGGAGTTCTGGCAGGGGCGGGGCAGCCGGCTGCACGACCGGCTGCGGTACCGGCGGCTGGCGGCCGGCGACTGGATCATCGAGCGGTTGGCTCCGTGAGCCGGGTCGAGACGGGCCACGACAGCTCCGCCGACCAGCCCAGACCCACCGGGCAGGACGGCCTCGCCGGCCAGCGCAGCCCCGCCGACCGGCCCAGGCCAGCCGGACCGGACACGCCCGCCGGGCGGGCCCGCTGGGCCATCGACGTACGGCCGCTGCGGACCCCCGACTATCGCCGGCTCTGGCTGGGCACGGCCGTCTCGTCGTACGGCTACCAGTTCACCGCGGTGGCCGTACCGGTGCAGATGTTCACGCTGACCCGCGACTCGCTCTGGGTGGGTCTGCTCGGTATGGCCGGATTGGTTCCGTTGCTGGTCTTCGGCCTGTGGGGTGGCGCGGTGGCCGACGCGGTCGACCGGCGGCGGCTGTTGCTGGTCAGTTCGCTGCTGGCCTGGGCCGGTACGCTCGGCCTGCTGGCGCAGACGGTGTTGGGGGTGGCCAGTCCGGTGCTGCTGCTGGTACTGGTCGCCGTGCAGGCCACGGGATTCGCGGTCGCCTCTCCGGCGCGGCAGACGGTGATTCCCCGGCTGGTGCCCCGCGATCTGCTGCCGGCGGCCAACACGCTGCGGCACACGACCTTCCAGGCCAGTTCGGTGCTGGGCCCACTCACGGCCGGTCTGATCTTCGCGACCTGGTCCGAACCGGTGGCGCTGCCGATGGCGTACGCCGTGGACGCGGCGCTGTTCACGGTCTCGCTGTGGGCCACCCTGCGGCTCCCGGCGATCCCGCCGGAGGGCGCGGCGTCGGGTGGGGTCCGCGCCGCCGGCCTGCGCAGCGTCGCCGAGGGCTTCCGCTACCTGGCCGGTACGCCGGTCGTGCTGCTGTCGTTCGCCATCGACATCATCGCCATGGTGCTGGCCCTGCCCCGGTCGCTCTTTCCCGAGGTGGCGGCCGACCGGTTCGGCGGTGGTGCGGCGGTCGGCTGGCTGTACAGCGCCATCGCCATCGGGTCGGTGTTCGGCGGGCTCACCTCGGGCTGGATCGGCCGGGCGCGCCGGCAGGGCGCCGCCCTGGTGACCGCCGTCGTGGGCTGGGGTGTGGCGGTCGCCGCCGCGGGACTGGCCCGCCAGCTCTGGCTGATGGTCGCCCTGCTCGCCCTGGCCGGGGTCGCCGACCTGGTCAGCGCCGTCCTTCGGCAGTCCATGCTCCAGACGTACGTGGCGGACCGGCTGCGCGGTCGGTTGCAGGGGGTGAACACGGTGGTGGTGACCGGCGGTCCCCGGCTCGGCGACCTGCGCGCCGGGAGCAGCGCCGCGGTGCTGGGCGTCGGCGTGGCCTGGGTCGGCGGTGGGGTGGCCGCGGCCCTGCTGGCGTTGGCGCTGGCGATGGCGTTTCCGGCACTGCGCCGTTACCGGACTGCGGACGACGGGGGCGGGACCGGCGGCGAACCGATATCGTCGCCGGCATGAACAACGTCGAACCGGACGGACGGCCACCCTCAGGCGCACAGTGGACGATCGCGGCCAACGGCCACGAGGCCGTCGTGGTCGAGGTGGGCGGCGGGCTGCGGTCGTACCGCCATGGAGATGTCGACTACCTCGACGGGTACGGGGTCGACGAGATCTGTCCGGGCGGTGCCGGTCAGGTGCTGGCGCCGTGGCCGAACCGGATCCGGGATGGTCAGTACAGCTTCGCGGGGCGGACCCTCCAGCTGGACCTCAGCGAGCCGGAGCGGAACGTCGCGATCCACGGCCTGGTCAACTGGGTGCCGTGGCGGCTGGTGGAGCAGGCCGAGGACGCGATCGTGGTCGAGTACGACCTACCGCCGACCCCCGGCTATCCGTGGGCGTTGCGCCTGCGCAGTCACTGGAGCGTCGGGGCGGACGGGCTGCGGGCCGAGCACGAGGTGACGAACGTCGGCTCCGACGTGGCTCCGTTCGGGTTCTCGGTCCACCCGTACCTCCAGCTGCCCGGCGTGGCGGTGGACGATCTCGTGATGCGGCTGCCGACCCGGACCCGGGTGCTGGTGGACGGGCGGCTGCTGCCGATCGGCGCCGCCCGGGTCGCTGGCACCGAATACGACTGGACCAGCGCGCGGCCGATCGGCGACGCGCAGCTCGACCTCGCCTTCGGTGAGGTGATCCGGGACGACGACGGTGGCTCGGCGGTCAGCCTGACCGCTCCGGACGGCTCGGCGGCGGTCCAGATCTGGGCCGACGGGGAATTCGGCTGGTGGCAGGTGTTCACCGGTGACAGCCTGACCGGCGCGCGGCACCGGCGGTCGGTGGCGGTGGAGCCGATGACCTGCCCGCCGGACGCCTTCCGGTCCGGCAAGGACGTCATCGAGCTGGCCCCCGGGCAGGACTGGCGCGGCACCTGGGGCATCCGGCCCAAGGTTTGAGTGAAGCGGGCGTGGACGTGGAGTTCTCCGAGGTGGTGCGGCGCCGCCGGATGGTGCGTAACTACGACCCGGACCGGCCGGTGCCGCCGGAGCTGGTGGACCGACTCCTGGACCAGGCGGTGCGGGCGCCCTCGGCCGGCTTCTCCCAGGGTTGGGGATTCCTGGTGCTGGAGTCCGCCGCCGACCGGGACCGGTTCTGGGCGGCCACCACACCCACCTCAGGAGCGCAGCCGGAGCCGAAGTCTGGCGGAGGTGAGCACCGGCCAGAGCTTCCCTCAGGAGCGCAGCCGGAGCCGAAGTCTGGCGGAGGTGAGCACCGGCCAGAGCTTCCCTCAGGAGCGCAGCCGGGCAACCGGTGGTTGGCGGGCATGCGCCGGGCGCCGCTGATCGTCGTACCGCACGCGAACAAGTCGGCGTACCTGGATCGGTACGCCGAGCCGGACAAGGGCTGGACCGACCGGGACGAGGCCCGCTGGCCGGTGCCGTACTGGCAGATCGACACCGGGTTCGCGAGCCTGCTGATCCTGCTCACGGCCGTCGACGAGGGACTGGGCGCGTGCTTCTTCGGCATCCCGCCGGAGCGGGTCGACGGGTACCGTGCCGCGTTCGAGGTGCCCGACCGGTACCTGCCGATCGGCGCGATCACCATCGGCTACCGCGCGCCGGACCACCGGTCTCCCTCGCTGCGCCGGGGGCGGCGGCCGGTGACCGAGGTGGTACACCGCGGCCGGTGGAGCGGGCCGGCAGTCGCGTCGTGACGACGCCCGAAGACCGGCCGGTCCCGAACATCCGGGCGGATCCGGACTTCGGGTTGAGTGACGAGACAGCCGTAACGAAACTGACATCCTGTAACAAACTGCGAGCTGGTAGCGGGTGGCTAGGCTGACCGACAATGCCGGGGCGTCCGGCTCTGCCGGTGGGGGAGGGGAGCGTACCGCCGTGATCTTCAAAGCGGTCCGGGACGGGCGTCCGTATCCGGAGCACGGGCTGACCCTGAAACAGTGGTCCGAGATCCCGCCCCGCCCGCTGCGGCTCGACCAGCTGATCACGACCAAGCGGGAGCTTGCCCTGGACAAGCTGCTCGCCGAGGATTCGACCTTCTACGGGGACCTGTTCCCGCACGTGGTGCAGTGGAACGGTGGCCTCTACCTCGAGGACGGGTTGCACCGCGCGTTGCGGGCCGCGCTCCAGCAACGGAACCAGATCCACGCCCGGGTGCTGGTGCTGCCCCCCGCGGGTGGCTGAACGCCGCGCCCGGCCGGGTGGACGTTCCGGTGCTGAGTGAACGTTAAGGTGGCGGGCATGACTGCGCGACGGACCGCCGGTGCCTGGACCACCCCGGAGGAACTGCTCGACCTGGACGCCTCGCTGACCGTCGAGGAGCGCGAGATCCGCGACGTCGTGCGTCGGGTGGTCGACGACCGGGTCCGGCCGCACATCGCCGAGTGGTACGAGCACGGCCGGGTTCCGGTCCGCGAACTGGCCACCGAGTTCGGTCGGCTCGGCCTGCTCGGCATGCACCTGACCGGCTACGGCTGCGCCGGCTCGTCGGCGGTCGCCTACGGGCTGGCCTGCCTGGAACTGGAGGCCGGTGATTCCGGGGTCCGTTCGCTGGTGTCCGTGCAGGGATCGCTCGCGATGTACGCGATCTGGCGGTACGGCGACGCTGAGCAGAAGGAACGCTGGCTGCCACGGATGGCGGCCGGTACGGCGATCGGCTGCTTCGGGCTGACCGAGCCGGACCACGGTTCGGATCCGGCCGGGATGACCACCCGGGCCCGGCGGGACGGGTCGGACTGGCTGCTCACGGGCGGCAAGATGTGGATCACGAATGCGCCGGTCGCCGACGTGGCGGTGATCTGGGCCCGGGAGGTCGCGCAGGACGGTGCGGCCGGCCGGGTGCGCGGTTGGGTCGTACCGATGGATTCGCCCGGGGTGACGACCCGGGAGATCGGTCGGAAGATGTCGCTGCGGGCGTCCGCGACCGGCGAGATCGTGCTCGACGACGTCCGGTTGCCGGCGGACGCCGTGCTGCCGGCGGCGACCGGGCTCGGCGCCCCGCTGTCCTGCCTGACCGAGGCGCGGCACGGGATCGCCTGGGGCGCGCTCGGCGCGGCCCGCGACTGCCTGCACACGGCCCTGCGGTACGCCTGCGAGCGGGAGCAGTTCGGCCGGCCCATCGCGGGTTTCCAGCTCACCCAGGCCAAGCTCGCGGACATGGCGCTCGAACTGCAGAAGGGCTACCTGCTGGCGCTGCACCTGGGCCGGCTGGCCGACCGGGGCGCGCTGCGGCCCGAGCAGGTGAGCGTGGGCAAGCTGAACAACGTCCGCGAGGCGCTGAAGATCGCCCGCGAGTGCCGCACGATCCTGGGCGCCAACGGGATCAGCGGTGAGTATCCGATGCTCCGGCACGCCAACAACCTGGAGAGCGTGCTGACCTACGAGGGCACGTCCGAGGTGCATCAGCTGGTCATCGGGCAGCGGTTGACCGGGCTCAACGCCTTCGGCTGACCCCGCTCGCCCCGTGCGGATCCCGCTCGCCGGCCGGCCCCGATCCCGCTCGGCGATCGACCCTGACCCCGCTCGCCGGACGAGCGCCGGTCGGGTCGCGAGTGTCGTACCCGACTTGTACGGTGTGCCAGGTCCCTGCCGAGTGGGCATGTACCGCGACGTAACCGGGTAACTGGATACGGCAGTCTGGTGAGGACGGTGAGGATGATGGCCCCGAGCGACGGTGTCAACGAACCCACGAGGGAGTTCCCGGAGTTTGCCGCGGGTCGGGCCGAGCCGCCGCACTCCGGGGTCGGGCCGCACTCCGGGGCCGCGTCGTATTCCGAGGAGTCGTATTCCGGCGCGGGCTCGGGCGAGGGCGACCCGTCGTACGACGGTGCCGAGTTGTCGCGCGGCGCCGAGCCGCCACCCGCCGACGCCGGCGGTGCGACCCCCGGCCCGCCCCCCGCTCCCCGCTCCCGGCTGCTGGGCTGTGGGTTGTTCACCCTCGTCGCCGTCATCGGCGTGGCGGTCGTGCTGGTGCTCGGCCTCCAGGGCGCGGGCCTCTGGCCACACCTGCGCAATCCGTTCGGCAAGGAGCAGACCGACCGCAGCCAGCCGCCGCTGCTCACCTCGATCCAGGACCTCAGCCGGTACGTCGCCGCCGAGGGCAACTTCCAGGTGGTCGTCGACCTGCAGAACGACCGGAAGTACGTGCCCGACTTCCTGCTCAACGACCGTACGCTGTTCGTCGGGGCCGGCTCGGTCGAGGCGTACGTCGACTTCTCGAAGATCGGTGAGGGCGCGGTGACCGAGTCGGCGGACCGCAAGACGGTCGAGCTGAAGCTACCGGCCCCGCAGCTCGACTCGGCCCATCTCGACCTGGAGAAGAGCTACGTCTTCGCCGAGAAGCGCGGCCTGCTCAACCGGCTCGGTGACGTCTTCGCCAACGACCCGAACCGGCAGAAGATGGTCTATCAGACCGCCGAGGAACGGATCACGGCGGCCGCCCGGGACAGCGGGCTGGCCGACCGGGCCCGGGAGAACACCCAGAAGATGCTGGAGGGCCTGTTGCGCTCGCTGGGCTACGAGAAGATCACCATCACGTACGTCACCCCGTGATCGCCCGGTCCGGCCGGTCGGCGGGTCCACCGCCCGGCCGGACACGATCATCGTCGGGGTCACCCGGGCGCGATCGGTTCGGCGTCGCCCCGGGCCCGGTCACCGGGCGGCCAGGTGCCGGTCCTCGTTCGGCATCAGGATCCAGAGCACCAGGTAGATGATCACCTGGGTGCCCGGAAGCAGCAGCGACAGCACGAACAGCAACCGGATCAGACCGGCTGACATGCCGAACCGGCGTGCCAGTCCGGCGCAGACGCCGGCGATCATGCGGTTGTCCCGGGGGCGTACCAGCTTGCGGTTCATGGGTTCTCTCTCCCCAACTCGCGGCCCGCGCGGCCACATCTGTTTTCGACAGTAGGTCCGCCCGGCCAGTCCGCCGTCGTCCCAGGGGACGATCCGGAGCGGCCGTACCCGTAGGTGTTACCCCGCGCCCGGGTCGGGAACGCCTGCGCCGGCCCGATCACCCGCGACGGCGACTCGATCACCCGCGCCGCCGGCTCGATCACCCGCGCCGCCGGCTCGATCACCCGCGCCGCCGGCTCGATCACCCGCGCCGCCGGCTCGATCACCGCGGCGCCAGCCGGCGTCCGTTCGATTCCGATGATCTTTTGGCTCCGGGGTCGGTTGTCCGGAATGTCCCGCACGGAGGGCCGGTTCCCGCAGGTCGGCGGGCGGGTCGCGGGCACCGAGATAGGCTCGCGGACCGGTGCCCGGCACGGTGTGGTGACGGGGAGGGGAGTAGGGCCATGATCAGCGTGTTCGACCTGTTCTCGATCGGGATCGGGCCGTCCAGCTCGCACACCGTCGGCCCGATGCGGGCGGCCCGTACGTTCGTGTTCGGGCTGAAGGCCGACGGTCTGCTCGCCGAGACCGTCCGGGTGCGGGCCGAGCTGTTCGGCTCGCTCGGCGCCACCGGGCACGGCCACGGCAGCGACCGGGCGGTGCTGCTGGGACTGGCCGGTGAGGCGCCGGAGACGGTCGACACCGACCGGGCGGACGGCTGGCTGGCCGAGGTACGCGCCGCCGGCCGGCTCGACCTGCTGGGTGTGCACGAGATCGCCTTCGACACCGACCAGGACCTGGTGCTGCACCGCCGTCGGTCGTTGCCGTTCCACCCGAACGGGATGACCTTCACCGCGTACGACCGGTCCGGGGTCGAGCTGCGGAACCGGACGTACTACTCGGTGGGCGGCGGCTTCGTGGTGGACGAGGACGCGACCGGCGCCGACCGGATCAAGCCGGACGACACGCCCGTGCCCCACCCGTTCCTGACCGGCGCGGAACTGTTGGCGATCACCCGTCGGACCGGCCTGTCGATCGGTCAGGTGATGCTGGCCAACGAGTGTGCCCGGCGCTCCGAGGGCGAGGTGCGGGCCGGCCTGATGGAGATCTGGCGGGTGATGCGGGAGTGCGTCGAGCGCGGCTGTGAGCGCGACGGCACCCTCCCGGGCGGCCTGCGGGTCCGCCGCCGCGCCGCCGAGCTGTGGCGCAGCCTGTCGGCCGAGGCCGGCGGGGACCCGTCGGGCGGGTCCGCCGAGCAGGATCCGTTGCGGGCGATGGACTGGGTGACCCTGTTCGCGCTCGCGGTGAACGAGGAGAACGCGGCCGGCGGTCGGGTGGTGACCGCCCCCACCAACGGCGCGGCCGGGATCATCCCCGCGGTCCTGCACTACTACCAGCGGTTCGTGCCGGGGGCCTCGCCGGACGGGGTGGTCCGGTTCCTGCTCGCGGCCGGGGCGATCGGCGTGTTGTTCAAGGAGAACGCCTCGATCTCCGGGGCCGAGGTCGGCTGTCAGGGCGAGGTGGGTTCCGCCTGCTCGATGGCCGCCGCCGGCCTGGCCGAGGCGCTCGGGGGCACGCCGGAGCAGGTGGAGAACGCCGCCGAGATCGGGATGGAGCACAATCTCGGGCTCACCTGTGACCCGGTGGGCGGTCTGGTGCAGATCCCGTGCATCGAGCGCAACGCCGTGGCCAGCATCAAGGCGATCACCGCGACCCGGCTGGCGCTGCGTGGCGACGGGGTGCACCACGTGTCACTGGACAAGGTGATCAAGACGATGCGGGAAACCGGCGCTGACATGAAGGTGAAGTACAAGGAGACGGCACGAGGCGGGTTGGCGGTCAATGTCATCGAATGCTGAAATCCCCGTCGGACCGGTACTCACCCCGGCCGCCACCCGCTACCCGGGGTGATTTCCGGCTGCTAACCTATGGCGCGCCCAGCGGTTGCCCCGCCCGAGTGCGGTGGCCGCCAGCCTTCGGCGTGTCGACGCGGCACCCCCATGATCGTGCGGTGGTCACACCGCATCGTTTTCGTCCGGTGCTGGCTCGGCAGGCACAATGGGTTCTGTCCAGGCGGCCGCTTCGCGGCCGGGAGGAGTCACAGGTGAGCCGAGGACGGATCAGCGCGCCGTCGCGGGAGGACCGCGCGGCAGCCGCGCCGGGTGGAGGAGGGCAGCGATGACGTCAGCAGTGGCTGATGTGTGGGCCCACCGGAACGCCCTGGTACTGCTGGTGCGCCGGGACCTCGCGGTCAAGTACCAGCAGTCGGTGCTGGGTTACGTCTGGTCGTTGATCGAACCGTTGGCCATCGGCGCCATCTACTGGTTCGTCTTCGGTGTGCTCTACCACACCAACAAGCACATCCACGCGTACCCGTTGTTCCTGATCAGCGGGATCTTCGCCTGGCAGTGGATCAACTCCGGGATCGGCGAGGCCACCACGGCGCTGACCGGCCAGGCCCGGCTGATCACCACCATGAAGGTGCCCCGGCAGGTCTTCCCGTTCGGTCGGATCATCGGCCGGTTCGCCGAGTACGCCGCCGGCCTGCCGGTGCTGGTCCTGCTGGCGTTCTGGTTCGACCAGCTCTCCTTCGGCTGGCATCTGCTGGCGCTGCCGCTGGCCGTGGTCCTGTCGTTCGTCTTCCTGACCGGCCTGGCGCTGCTGCTGTCCTCGCTCAACGTGCTGCTGCGGGACATCGACCGGTTCATGCGGCTGGTCACCCGGGTGCTGTTCTACGCGACGCCGATCATCTATCCGCTGTCCTTCGTCCGAGAGTCGCACATGCCCGGCTGGGCCAAGGTCGTCTACGAGGCGAACCCGCTGGTCGGCATCCTCCAGCTGTTCCGTGCGGTGTGGTACCCCGACCAGTTCCCCGAGGCCAGCCTGCTGGTCAGCTCGGTGATCGGCAGCCTGCTGGTCCTGCTCATCGGCAACTGGGTGTTCCGCCGGCTCGAGCCCGCGGTGTTGAAGGAGCTGTAGTGAGCCAGCCCATCATCGAGGCACGCGACCTCGGCATCCGCTTCGTCCGCAACCGCCGCCGGCAACTGCGGCTGCGGGAGATGTTCATCCACCGAAACCGGCGGCAGCCGAGTTCCGAGGAGTTCTGGCCGCTTCGGCACCTCACCTTCGACATCCAGCCGGGTGAGGCCGTCGGGATCATCGGCAAGAACGGTACCGGCAAGAGCACCACGCTGCGGTTGATCGCGGGCGTGCTCATCCCGGACGAGGGCTCGATCACCGTCCGGGGCAAGGTCGCGCCGCTGCTGGAGCTGTCCGCCGGCTTCTCGAACGACCTGACCGGCCGGGAGAACGTCCACCTGGTCGGTTCGCTGCACGGCCTCAGCCCGGCGTTCCTGCGGGCCAAGTTCGACGAGATCATCGACTTCGCCGGCGAGCAGGTGCAGAAGGCGATCGACACCCCGGTCCGGCACTACTCCTCCGGGATGAAGGTGCGGCTGGGCTTCTCGGTCATCTCCCAGCTGCAGCATCCGGTGCTGCTGGTGGACGAGGTAATGGCGGTCGGCGACGCCGAGTTCCGGGCCAAGTGCTACGCCACCATCGAGCGGCTGCTGGGTGAGGGCCGCACCCTCGTCCTGGTCTCGCACAACGAGCCGGACCTCACCCGGTTCTGCAAGCGTGGCCTCTACCTCAACCGGGGCGAGCTGAAGGTGGACGGCACCATGCAGGAGGCGCTGGACGCCTACAACAACGTGGTTCGGACGTGACGCGGGGAATACTGCTCACCTCCGCGACGTCCGCTGAACTCCCCGCCCGGTCCGACGGGCAGCTCCTGGCGGACCGGTTGACCGACCAGCTACGCCGGGCCGGCTGCGACCGGGTTGCCGTCACCGGTGACCCGACCGAGCTGGCCCGACTGGTCGAGGAGTCCGCCGAGCCGGTGCTGCTCTGCGCCGACGATCTGGTGGCGCACTCGGCGCTGCTCTGGCATCTGGCCACCAGCCCGGCCGGTCCGACCGTTGCCCTCGTGCTGCCCGAGTCTCCCGGCCCGGGCCGCATCGGGGTCCGCGAGGACCGGGGTCAGGTGGTGGGCGCCGCACCGGCCGGGTCGACCGGCGAGACCGCCGGGGCGACGTTCGGCGGCGCGTTCCGGGTCGGGCCGGCCGATCTGCCGGCACTGGCCGCCGCCGCCCGGTCGGTCGCCGCCGACGGTCCAGCCGCCGGCTCCGTCGCGACCCACCCGGCGCCGGCCACCCTGCCCGACCGGCTCTTCGCGGCGCTGGTCGGCGCCGGCACCCTGATCCACAGTCAGCGGGTACGGCTGCTCGTGGCGCGTCGGGTGAGCACCGGTGCCGAACTGCGCGAGGCCGAGGCGGCGGTGGCCGCCGTACGGTCCGAACCGGCGCAGCTGCGGCTCGCGGTCAAGGAACGGGACGACTTCTTCACGACGTACTTCGTCAGCACCTGGTCCCCCTGGGTGACCCGGCTGGCGGCCCGGGTCGGCCTGGGACCGACCGGCGTCACCGTGCTGTCGGTGCTGCTCGCCGTCGTGGCGGCGGTGCTGTTCGGTCTCGGTGGCCGGCCGGCGCTGGTCCTCGGCGCGGTGCTGCTCTACCTGGGCTTCGTGCTGGACTGTGTGGACGGTCAACTGGCCCGCTACACCCGCAGGTTCAGCCCGTGGGGTGGCTGGCTCGACACGATGGCCGACCGGGCCAAGGAGTACGTCGTGTACGGCGGGCTCGCCGTCGGGGTGGAACGGGCCGGGCTGGGGCCGGGCTGGGCCCTGGCCATCGCGGCGATCAGCCTGCAGACCGTGCGGCACATGACCGACACCTGGTACGGCGTGCTCCACGACGAGGCGGCCCGTCGGCCGGTGTCGGTCGGCACCGGGGGCATCGGCGCCCGGCTCAGCCAGGCGTCCACCCGGGTGCAGGCGGACACCGGTTCGCCGGGTTACTGGCTGAAACGGACCGTCGTCTTCCCCATCGGTGAGCGGTGGGCGCTGATCGCGGTGACGGTCGCGCTGTTCAACCCGCTGGTCAGCCTGGTCTCGGTCCTGGTCTGGGGTGCGCTGGCGGCGGCGTACACGCTCGCCCTGCGCACGCTGCGGTCCCGGGCCATGCGGGTGCCGGTGATGTCCACCGTGGACACGACGCTGTACCGGGACGATGGCGTCCCGGCCCGGTGGCTCGGTGCGGCGGTCTCGCGGCTGGGCCGCCCGCCCGGACCGCTGCCGCTCGCGACGGTCGCGGCGCTGGCCGCCGCCGGCCTGCTCGCGGCGACCCTGACTGCCTCGCCAGGTGGTGGTTCATCCTGGTGGGCCCTGCCGGCCGCCCTGCTGGCGCTGGTCGCCGCCGTGCCGGCCGGCCGGCCACACACCGGTGCGCTCGACTGGCTGGTACCGGCGGCGCTGCGGATGACCGAGTTGCTGTTCGTGATCGCGGCGGGCGTCCTGGGCGCGGTGCCCGGGTGGCTCGTCTTCACCCTGTTGCTGGTGCTGGCGTTGCACCACTACGACCTCACCGCCCGGCTGGAGAAGCGGGCGGCCCGGCCTCGGTGGCACCCGTTCGGTTTGGGCTGGGACGGGCGTATTATCCTGCTCGCCGCCGTTGTTGCCGCCGGTGCGGCGACTGCCGGCTTCGCAGTGGTCGCGGGTTATCTGTTCGTCACCTCGGTGTTGGGCGCGATGTCCGGTTGGATCGTCGTGGCCCGGTCTGGACGGCAGGTGGCCGGTTGAGAACCGGACGATATTGTTGTGGTGAACTCCAGTGCGTCCAGTCGGCAGACACCATTGACGGGCCGCCCACCGGGATGGCCGAGGAACGGAACCGATGACCCTGATCAGCTTCGTCGTACCGGTCTATGAGGTCCAGGGCTACCTCCGGGAGTGCCTCGACTCGATCCTCGACCAGTCGTTCACCGACGTCGAGGTCATCGCGATCGACGACAACTCACCCGACCACAGTGGCGAGATCCTCGCCGAGTACGCGGCGCGCGACCCGCGACTGCGGGTCGTCTCGCTGGATCACAACGAGGGCCAGGGACCGGCGCGTAACCGGGGTGCCGCGATGGCCACCGGTGAGTACGTCTGGTTCCTCGACAGCGACGACTGGCTGGCCGAGGGTGCCCTGCAGGCGGTCGTGGACCGGTTGCGGGAGACCGACGCCGAGGTGCTGATCGTCGACTGGGCCCGGGCGTACTGGACCGGCCGGATCGACCGGAGCCTGCCGGGGCAGCGGTTCCACCTCGCGCCGCCGGTCTTCGCGGCCCGGGACTGGCCCGAGGTGCTCGACGTCCTCCACGTGCCGTGGAACAAGGTGATCAAGCGGGAGCTGCTGGAGCGGATCCAGTTCCAGTTCCGGTCCGGCTGGTACGAGGACGTTCCGTTCACCTACCGGCTGCTGCTGACCACCGACCGGATCAGCCTGCTGGACCGCACCTGCGTCTACTACCGGCGGCGGCGCTCCGGGGCGGCCACCCGGACCGTGGGCGACGGACACTTCGCGATCTTCCCGAACTGGGCCCAGGTCTTCGACACCTTCGACGACAGCCGGCCGGCCGCGGCCGACCTGCGCGGCCGGCTGTTCCGCCGGATGATCTGGCACTTCCTGATGGTGCGCGGCAACGACGACAGGATGCCGAAGCACCTGCGCAAGCGGTTCTTCACCGAGATGAACGACCACTACCGGCGGTACCTGCCACCGGGTGGCTACCCGATGCCGGGTGGGGCGGAAGGGCTCAAGCACCGGCTGGTGGCCCGCAACGCCCACCACACCTTCCAGGCGCTGCGGGTGGCCTTCCGGACCACCGCCTACCTGAAGCGCAAGGCCCGCAAGTACAAGCGCAAGCTCGGTGGTGCCGCCCGGAGCACCCTGAAGTTCGGCCGGGACGGGCTGATGCGCGGGTACTACAAGCTCCAGCTACGGCTGCCGATGGACCCGAAGCTGGCCCTGTACGGCGCGTACTGGTACCGCGGTTACTCCTGCAACCCGGCGGCCATCTACGCGAAGGCCCGGGAGTTGGCGCCGGACGTACACGGTGTCTTCGTGGTCCGACGGGACAAGGTGGAGACCATGCCGCCCGGCGTGGACCACGTGGTGGCCGGTTCGGCCCGGTATTATCGCGCGTTGGCCCGCGCGCACTGGATGATCAACAATGTCAACTGGCCCGACATGGTGGTCAAGCGCCCGGGTTCGGTACACGTGATGACCCACCACGGCACGCCGCTGAAGGTCATGGGCATCGACCAGCAGGCGTACCCGGGCGGCGTGGGCGACCCGGACTTCGGCGCCCAGATGCGCCGGGCGGACCGCTGGGACTACAGCATCACGGCCAACGCCTTCACCAGCCAGATGTGGGACCGGGCCTACCCGTGCCGCTACAAGACGCTGGAGACGGGTTACCCGCGCAACGACCGGCTGGCGTTGGCGACGTCGGATGAGGTGGCCCGGGTGCGGGCCGCCCTCGGCATCGCCCCCACGGACCGGGTGGTGCTGTACGCGCCCACCCACCGCGAGCACCACCCCGGCTACCACCCGCCGTTCGACGCGGCGGCCTTCGTCGACGCCATCGGGCCGAACGGGCTGCTGCTGATGCGTAGCCACTACTTCCACGACCGGGCCAAGGCGCCGGTGACGCAGCGGGAGGTCGAGCGGGTCCGGGACGTCTCCGAGTACCCGTCGGTCGAGGATCTGTACCTGGTCGCCGACGTGCTGGTGACGGACTACTCGTCGCTGATGTTCGACTACTCCGTGCTGGACCGGCCGATCGTGATCTACGCGCCGGACTGGCAGGCGTACCGGCTGGTCCGGGGTGTCTACTTCGACGTCACCGCCGAACCGCCGGGCGCGGTGACGACCTCCTTCCCGGACCTGCTGCACGTGTTCCGGACCGACGCCGTCGACGACGACGCGGCGGCCAAGGCACGCAGCCAGTTCCGGGCGCGGTTCAGCTCGCTGGAGGATGGCCACGCGGCCGAGCGGGTGGTCCGGCGGGTCTTCCTGGATCAGGCGGGCTGAGCGGACGGTCGAGCGGGTTCGCCCGGTGTGTCGGCCAGCTCGGCCGGTGTGCCGGCGGCTCGGCCGGTGTGACCGGCGAATGACGGATAACCGGCTGTGACCATGCGGCGGGTCAGCGAATCGGGCTGACCCGCCGTACGGTTTTTTTCCCCACGGAACGGACCCCAGGTCATCCCCCTGTCACACGGTCAACATGGCACGTTTACCCGATGGGCTAAAAGCATGATGCTCGTCACTCTCATTCCCGGACTCGACGTCGAGCTACGGGGAGGTGACGGTGACCACCGTCGCGCTACAGGACGTGACAAAGGTTTTTCCGGACGGCACAGTGGCCGTCGACGCGGTGAGCCTGGATGTCGCCGACGGCGAGTTCATGGTGCTGCTGGGGCCGTCCGGCTGCGGCAAGTCGACCGTGCTGCGGATCGTCGCCGGGTTGGAGGACCCGACCAGCGGTTCGGTCCTGCTCGACGGTCAACTCGCCAACGAGCTGCCGCCGCGGGAGCGCGGCATCGCCATGGTTTTCCAGGACTTCGCGCTCTACCCGCACATGACCGTCGGTGACAACATCGGCTTCCCGCTGAAGCTGGCGGGCGTCGAGCCGGAACGTCGCGGCGAGCGGGTGTCGGACGTGGCGGGTGCGTTGGGCATCTCCGAGGTCCTCGCCCGCCGCCCTGGTCAGCTCTCCGGTGGGCAGCGCCAGCGGGTGGCGATGGGCCGGGCGATCGTCCGTCGACCGGGACTCTTCCTGATGGACGAGCCATTGTCCAACCTGGACAGCGGGCTGCGGGCCGAGTTGCGGGCCGAGATCTCCGGGCTGACCCGTGAGCTGGGGGTGAGCACCATCTACGTCACCCACGACCAGGCCGAGGCGCTGACCATGGCGGACCGGGTGGCGATCATGCGCAAGGGCGTCCTGCAGGACGTGGGCACCCCCACCCAGGTCTACGGCCGGCCGGCCACGCTGTACGTCGCGGCGTTCCTCGGCAGCCCACGGATGAACCTGCTGGAGGCGTCGGTCTACGCCCACCTGGACCGGCATGTGGCGCTCGACCTCGGCGCCCAGACCCTCTACCTGCCCTGGGACGACATCCGGTCCAGGGTGATCGCGCATTACCACGGAGAGCGGATCGTGGTGGGCATCCGGGCGGAGTCGCTCACCCCGGTTCCGCCGGACCACGCGAGTGACGTGCTGCGGGGCCGGATCCGCTACCTGGAGCACCACGGTCACGAGTCGCTCGCCTTCCTGGACATCGGCGCCACGGCGGTGCCGGTCGACGAGATGGGCTCCGGGACGCTCGACTCGGAGGACGACCCGGGCCGGCGCCGCGGCCGGCTCGGCCAGTTCGTGCAACGGTTGTCCGGCCGGGTCACCGCCACCATGCCGCCGGTCGCCGAGCCGCCGACCAGCGTGCTCGCCGACGGACGACACCAGCGGCGACCAGCCGAACTGGCGGTACGGCTGGCGCCGTACCCGGCGGTCTCGGCCGGCCAGTCGCTCGCGGTGTCGGTACGGGTGGACGCGCTGCACTTCTTCGACGAACGGGGTGCCCGGATCGACGCCGGGTGGCGCTGACGCCGGGTGGCGCTGACCCCGGGCGGCGCTGACCCCGGGCGGCGCGGCGGTCAGGCGGTTCGGCGGTCAGGCGGTTCGGCGGCGCTGAACCCGCGTGGCGCTGGGCCGGGCGGCGTGGTTCGGTGTTACCGGCAAGTAATATGAGGTCATGACGATTGACGGGCGGCAGGTCGCCGCCGGAATGCTCGCTGCGGTGCCGTTCGTCCGTACCCTCGGACTGGAGTTCCTGACCGTCGAGCGCGACGCCGCCGGGGTGCGCGCGGTGGTCCGGCTGCCGGATTCGTCGGCCACCCACAACCACGTGGCCGGTCCGCATGCCGGGGCCCTGTTCACGCTGGGCGAGACCGCCTCCGGTGCCGTGGTGATGGCCGCCTTCGGTCACCTGCTCGACCGGGCGGTCCCGCTGGCGGTCCGGGCGGACATCGAGTACTTGAAACTCGCACTCGGTCCGGTCACCGCCACCGCCCGGCTGGACCGGTCCGTCGCGGAGGTCGAGGCCGAACTGGCCGCCGGTCGGCGGCCCGAGTTCGACGTACCGGTGCGACTCGCCACCGCGGACGGGACCGTGCGGGCCGAGCTGACCGTGCGCTGGACGCTGCGGCCGAACTGAACCCGGGACGGCCCTCGCTGAATATCGGATGCCGACCGCTGAACATTTCGACGGTTATTGGCGATCATCGCTGAACTCCGGTCCGGTGGCCGCTGAACGCGCCGGCAACCCGCTGAACAGCGGGCCCACGAAGGGCGGTTCGAACCATCCCGCCGCATCGGTCGGCAGTTCGAATCCGGCCCCACTCGGCGGCCACATCCCGGCGGGAACGAGTGTCCGTATCCGTACCGTCACCGGCCCGTCGCTCAGGTTCACCGCACCGGCCGGCCGGTCCGGGCGCGGCGCCCGTCGGTCGGGCGCCGGCGGCCGACCCTGCGGGCCTGTTCGGGACTGAACGCGGGTACGCGGCTCGCCGTTCAACCACGTGATCGACTGAAACGTCCGGCTGAACGGCGGGCGCGGCCGGCTGAATCGAACTGAACGCCAGCGATCCGCACCCGCCGACGCCACGGATCGGGAACCGTGTTTCCAGGCAAAACCGCAGGTCCGGCGGGGACGTGCAATTTGCGCTTCACGCCGCGCCGGACGCTTGCGTTTCACAGGTCGGTAACACGGTTAAGTTGGTTCGGTGTTGGGCTTACCCGATCACGTTACGACGTGTCTCTTCGATCTCGACGGCGTGCTGACCCAGACCGCGAAGGTGCACAACGCCGCCTGGGAGCAGACCTTCAACGATTACCTGCGGCAGTGGGCCGCCTCGAACCACGAGCGGTTCAAACCGTACGACCCGGGACCGGACTACAACCGCTACGTCGATGGTCGGCCACGCGCCGACGGCGTACGGACATTCCTCGCGTCCCGCGGCATCACCCTGCCCGAGGGCACCCCGGACGATCCGCCGGAGGCCGAGACGATCAACGGACTCGGCAATCGCAAGAACGTCGTCCTGCTCGAACGCATCCACCGTGACGGGGTGCAGCCGTACGAGGGGTCGGTGGCCTACCTCAAGGCCGCGGCCGACGCCGGCCTGCGCCGGGCGGTGGTCTCAGCCAGCGCCAACTGCCGGGACGTGGTGGAGGCCGCCGGCCTCGCCGACTACCTGGAGGTCCGGGTGGACGGCGTGGTGGCCCGGGAGCGGTCGCTGCGCGGCAAGCCGCAGCCGGACACCTTCCTCGAAGCGGCCCGGATGCTCGGCGTGCGACCCGGTGACGCTGTCGTGTTCGAGGACGCGCTGGCCGGCGTCGAGGCCGGCCGGGCCGGGCAGTTCGGCTACGTGGTCGGCGTCGACCGGGTGGGCCAGGCGGACGAGTTGCGGGAGCACGGCGCGGACGTGGTGGTCCGGGACCTGGCCGAGCTGCTCACCAACCCGAAGGGGGCAGCCGGTGAGCGCGAGGAGTGAGCCGGGTTTGCGAGCCCCGCAGTCGCGAACGAAAGGTGTGGCCGGTGAGCGCGAGGAGTGAGCCGGGTTTGCGAGCCCCGCAGTCGCGAACGAAAGGTGTGTCAGCATGATCCGGGAACGCGCCTATCCGGTCGAACCCTGGCACGTCCGGGAGACTCGGCTGGACCTTGATGTGCTGGCCCAGTCGGAGTCGGTGTTCGCGCTCGCCAACGGGCACGTCGGGTTGCGGGGCAACCTGGACGAGGGTGAGCCGCACGGTCTGCCGGGAACGTACCTGAACTCGTTCTTCGAACTGCGCCCGCTGCCGTACGCCGAGGCGGGCTACGGGTTCCCGGAGTCGGGCCAGACCGTGGTGAACGTGACCAACGGCAAGCCCATCCGGTTGCTCGTCGACGACGAGCCGTTCGACGTCAGGTACGGCAACCTCCTCGCCCACGAGCGGATCCTCGACCTGCGGGCCGGCACCCTGCACCGGTCGGTGGAGTGGTGCTCGCCCGCCGGCCGGACCATCCGGGTCCGCAGCACCCGGCTCGTCTCGTTCACCCAACGCGCCATCGCCGCCATCGAGTACGAGGTGGAGGCGGTCGACGCGGAGGTGCGGTTGATCCTCCAGTCAGAGCTGGTGGCCAACGAGGAGTTGCCGGCGCAGAGCAAGGACCCGCGCGTCGCCGCCGTGCTGGACAAGCCGCTCCAGGCCGAGGAGCGGTTGTGTCAGGAGGCGGGCGGTCTGCTGATCCACCGCACCAAGGCCAGCGGCCTGCGGGTGGTGGCCGCGATGAGCCACGACATCGAGGGCCCGCCGCGCACCAAGATCAGCACCGAGGCGTTCGAGGACTGGGCCCGGACCACCGTGACCTGCAACCTCAAGCCGGGTCAGAAGCTGCGCCTGGTCAAGTACCTCGCGTACGGCTGGTCGAGCCAGCGTTCGCTGCCGGGGCTGCGGGATCAGGTCGCGGCGGCGCTGTCCGGAGCCCGGTACTCGGGCTGGGACGGTCTGCTGGAGGAGCAGCGGGAATTCCTGGACACCTTCTGGGACGCCTCGGACGTCCGGGTCGAGGGTGATCCGGAGGTGCAGCAGGCGGTCCGGTTCGGGCTGTTCCACGTGCTCCAGGCCGGTGCTCGGGCCGAGTTGCGGCCGATCGCAGCCAAGGGCCTGACCGGCCCCGGATACGACGGGCACACGTTCTGGGACACCGAGACCTTCGTACTGCCGGTGTTGACGTACACCCAGCCCGACGCGGTGGCCTCGGCCCTGCGCTGGCGGCATTCCACCCTCGACCTGGCCCAGGACCGGGCCCGCACGCTGGGCCTGCGCGGTGCGGCGTTCCCGTGGCGGACCATCCGTGGCCAGGAGTGCTCGGCGTACTGGCCGGCCGGCACCGCGGCGTTCCACATCTGCGCCGACATCGCCGACGCGGTCCGCCGGTACGTGCAGGCCACCGGCGACGACGACTTCGAGCGCGAGGTCGGGCTGGAGCTGCTGGTGGAGACCGCCCGGCTGTGGCGGTCGCTGGGTCACCACGACCGGCGGGGCCGGTTCCACCTGGACGGCGTCACCGGACCGGACGAGTACACCTCGGTCAAGAACGACAACGTCTACACCAACCTGATGGCGCAGCGGAACCTGCTGGCCGCCGCCGAGGCGGTGAGCCGGCACGGCGACCGGGCGTGGAAGCTCGGGGTGGACGACGAGGAGACCGCCGCCTGGCGGGAGGCCGCCAACGACATGCACATCCCGTACGACGATGAGCTGGGCGTCCACCCGCAGGTCGAGGGGTTCACCCGCTATCAGGAGTGGGACTTCGCCGGCACCGCGCCCGAGCAGTACCCCCTGCTGCTCAACTTCCCGTACTTCGATCTCTACCGCAAGCAGGTGATCAAGCAGGCCGACCTGGTGCTGGCCATGCACTGGCGCGGCGACTACTTCACGCCCGAGCAGAAGGCCCGCAACTTCGCCTACTACGAGCGACGTACGGTCCGGGACTCCTCGCTGTCCGCGTGTACCCAGTCGGTGATGGCGGCCGAGGTGGGGCACCTGGAGCTGGCGCACGACTATCTGGGCGAGGCCGCCCTGATGGACCTGCACGACCTGAACCAGAACACCCGGGACGGCGTACACGTGGCGTCCCTGGCCGGCGCCTGGATCGCGCTGGTGGCCGGTTTCGGTGGGATGCGCGACCACGAGGGCGTCCTGTCGTTCGCGCCTCGGTTGCCCAGCCGGTTGGACCGGTTGGAGTTCTCGCTGATGTGGCGGGGGATGCGGCTGCGGGTCGACGTGCGCAAGCACGAGACCACGTACTCGCTGCGCAACGGCGAGGGCGACGCGATGCTCGAACTGCTGCACCACGGGGAGACGCTCCGGGTCGGCTGTGGCAAGCCGGTGACCCGGTCGACTCCCGAGATGAAGCCGCCCGGTCCGGCCCCGCAGCAGCCGGCCGGCCGGGCTCCGGTGCGGCGTACCGCCCAGACCTGAGAAACGAGGAAGGGGCCCCCTGCCGTAGCTCCCGGTGCGGCGGGGGACCCCTTCCCGCTGGTCGGGGTCAGTCGAGGTGGCGCAGGAAGTCGGCGTAGAAGATCGTCAGACCGAGGACGACGCCTGCGACGGCGATGATCCAGAATCTGATCACGATGTTGACCTCGCTCCAGCCGACCAGTTCGAAGTGGTGGTGCAGCGGGGACATGCGGAAGACCCGCTTGCCCGTCGTCTTGAACGACACGTACTGGATGATTCTCGACATCGTGATGATGACGAAGAGCGCGGCGATGACGGGCAGCAGCATGACCGTGCGGGTCGCCACGGCTTCGCCGGCAACCAGGCCACCGAGCGCCATGGAGCCGGTGTCGCCCATGATGATCCGGGCCGGAGAGGTGTTCCACCAGAGGAATCCGAGGCAGGCGCCGGCGGTGGCGCTCGCCACCAGCGCGGTCTCCAGCGGGTCCCTCGCCTGGTAGCAGTAGGCACTGCCCACGGACGGGTCCGCGCACCAGTGCTGGTACTGCCAGAAGGAGATCAGCGCATACGCGATCAGCACGATGACGGAGGTGCCGGTGGCCAGGCCGTCCAACCCGTCGGTGAGGTTGACGGCGTTCGTGGTGGCCATGACGGCGAGGATGAAGACCAGCACGGCACCGACCTTGCCGACATCCAGCCAGCTGATGTCACGCACGAACGAGAGGTGCGTGCTGCCGACGGTGAACCCGGCCGTACTCGCGTATCCGAGAGCCACCGTGCCGAAACCGGCGCCGATGGCCAACTGGAGGGCCAGCTTCCACCGTCCACTCAGGCCGGCGCTGTTCTTCAGGGCCACCTTGAGAAAGTCGTCGACGAACCCGATCGCCCCGCAGAACACCAGCAACCCGAGGAGGACGAATCCGGTCATCGTCGGTCCGGGCGGGACGATCTGCTCGTCCGGCAGGGTGTTCATGACGAAGTGCCCGACCATGTAGGCCAGCAGGGTTCCGACGATGAAGACCAGGCCACCCATCGTGGGCGTGCCCCGCTTCACCTGATGCGCCTCGGGATTGATGTCCCGGATCGGCTGGCCGGCCCTGAGCCGCACCAGGCTCCGGATCGCGAACGGCGTGGCCAGCAGCGCGAAGGCGAACCCCACGGCCGCCGCCACCACCACGGACACCATGCTGGCGGACCACTCCCGTCAACTCGCGCGTCGAGCGGGCCACCGGGACCCCGTCGACCGTCGGGCGCAGTCTACGAATGATCCAGCACACGCTGTCAACCCCCGAGCAGCCGTCCGGTCAGAGCACGGACAGGTGGACGTGGTTGGTGTGGTCGCTCGACGGGTCGCCGTGCGCCCCGCCGTACGACTTCCAGCCGGTGGCCGGGAACCACACCTGCCGGTACCAGATGACGTAGAGAACACCGAGCCGGTCGGCGTTCCGGACGAGGAACGCGGTGAGGTTGTTGCCGTACAGCTTTTCCGGCCCCGTCGCCGCGCCGCCGAACCCGTGGCCCAGCGGCGAGAAGTCGCAGGCCCGCCCCTTCGGATGCTCGTACGGCCCGGCCGGGCGGAAGCACGAGACGTAGCGGGTGAAGCCGACCCGGCGGGCCTCGTCGAGCGCGAACAACAGGCGTGGGGTGACGCAGCCGGCGGTGGTGGGGTCGGGGACGTCGCAGGACTGGCGGGGCCAGGATCCGTCGCTGTTCCGGGGCGATTGCCGGGCCACCGGTGAGGTGACACTGACGAAGCCCTCGGTGTTCACCGCACCGACCAGGGCCAGGGCCCGCTCGGCCGCCTGCTTCTGGGCCGTCATGATCGCGAGTTGCCGCCGTTCCGTCTCCAGTTCGGTGTCGATGTACGCCTTCGCGAGCGCAACCCGGTGCCGGGCGGCGAGCAGCGCTCCGATCCGGGCTTCGTTGTGCTGGTTGAGTAGTTCCAGACCCTGGGCGCGGGTCAGGAACTCATCCGGGTCGGCGCTGTTCAGCAACAGGGTCGCCGGACCGAGCCGGCCCATCTCGTACGACCCGGCGGCCAGCTCGGCCACCTGGGAGGTCAGTCCGGCCAGCCGGTCGTCTGCCGCGCGCAGCTCGCCGGCCAGCCGGGCCTGCTCGTGCCGCGAGTTCGCCACGGCGGTCCGCGCCTCGACGTACCGGCGGCCCGTCGCGTCGAGGACCTCACGCAGCATCGGTGGCGCGCCCTCGTCCTCAGGGTCCTGCTCGTCGGTCGAGTCGACCGCCGGGCCCAGCGCCGAGACGGTCGGTGGGCCATCGGGTTCCGCCCGGACCGGCGACGCGGTCGGGGCCGGGGCGAGCGCGCTGAGCAGCACGACCACGACGAGTCGGGCCCGAGCGGTTGGAGATGACATGCGCTGTCCTCCCATCGGCCGCTGTCCGTATTTACGGAGAGTGACCGACGGTCAGAATAGCGGATGGATCACCCAGTCTTGTGGCCGGCAGAGCGGCATGAACTGGAAAATTTGCCCAGGAATCCTCTCACGTTACGTGATAGGTGAGTCTCCGTCCGCTCAGCGCTCGTCACCGGTCGACGGAACCCCGGTCGAGTCGTGCGGGGCCGTCCTGCGCGGGTCGTCCGCGGTGCGCGCCCGGGCCGCCCGGTCGGCCCAGTCCTCCCGGTCCGCCGGCTCGTCGGTACCCGGGTCGCGGCGTGACCCACCGGTGATGGGTTCGGAATCGGCCGGATCTTGGCGACTCATGGCGCTCCTCACGGGTCGTCGGTGCGCGCCGATGATCCCGCCGACCGGCGGGCTCGCGCACCGTCGACCGGCGGCTTCCCGGGGCGGATACGGCTAAACGCGGTTCCGCGCGATACCCGGTGGCTGGCCAACGACGCGGGTGACTGGCGGCCGTACGGGCGGGTATGTCGGAACGGGGAGGGTCGCGACCGCGCGACCGACCGCCGCCCGGAGGTGCCCGATGGACGCGCGTACGACCGAGACCGCCATTCCCACGGCGGGGGTACGGCTGACCGCCGACCTGTTCACCTCGCCGAGCGCCACCGGCATCGTGCTGTTCGCGCACGGCAGCGGCAGTTCCCGACGTAGCCCCCGCAACGTGTCCGTGGCGCGGGCGCTGGCCGGCGCGGGTCTCGGAACCGTGCTGGTGGATCTACTCACGCCGGCCGAGGAGTCGGTCGACGCGCGTACCGCCGAACTGCGCTTCGACATCCCCCTGCTGGCGGACCGGCTGGCCGGGGTCGTGGACTGGCTCGCGGACGGCGGCGCGGGCTCGCCGCTGCCGATCGGTCTGTTCGGCGCCAGCACGGGCGCCGCGGCCGCGTTGGTCGCCGCCGCCCGCCGGCCCGAACTGGTGCCGGCCGTTGTCTCCCGAGGCGGCCGGCCCGACCTGGCCGGCCCGGACCTCGACCGGGTACGCGCGGCGACGCTGCTGCTGGTCGGTGAGCTGGACGAGGAGGTGCTCGGGCTCAACGAGCAGGCGGCCCGGGCATTGTCCGGCGTGGTCGAGTTGCGGGTCGTGCCCGGGGCCAGCCACCTGTTCGAGGAGCCGGGCACGCTGGCGGAGGTTGCCCGGCAGGCGGCCGACTGGTTCACCACCCACCTGTCATCCGCGCCCGCGCCGCTGGGCCGGACCCGGACCACGCCGGGCTGACCCGCCCGCGCCGCTGACCCGCCCGCGCCGCTGGGCCGGATGTGGACCGCGCTGGGCTGACCCGCCTGATCACTCCCGATGGGCCGGTCCGACGCTCGGCCGGCCACCGGTCAGGGCGCCGGATCGCTCCTCGCGAACCGCGTCGATGTCCCGGCCCCGGACGACGACCCGGCCGAAATCCCGGACGGCCTGGTAGTAGGTCCAGGCCAGCGCGTAACAGGCCGGCCGGACCCACCGGCTGTACGTCGCGCAGACCCGCCGCAGATCGGCGTAGAAGGCGTCGTCCAGCCGGTGCTTGGTGACCGGGAAGAGGCCGGCGGCCTTGTAGTTGCGGTACCCGAAGTCGTGGCGGTAACAACCGAGCGAGAAGTCGAAGCCGAGCGGGCGGTCCGGGCTCGCCGAGCAGTAGTCGGTGGACCAGTCGAAGTCGTACTCCTGCCAGTCCTCGGGGCTGCGTCGAGCGGTGTCCCAGGCGAGGTAGCTGGCCGCGTCGGTCTGGGTGAAGCTGGCGAGCGTCGCGAGCCGCTGGGCCGGGTCGGCCGCCGCGGCGGCCGGGGCCGGCCGGACCAGCACGGCGAGCAGGATCAACAGGACGGCCAGGCCGGCGGACCGGACCGGCCGATCGGGGCGCCCAGTGCGCCCAGGGCGGTCGCGGTGGATCGGCCGACCAGGCGAGGTCGGCCCGCCGGTGGCGGGGCGGAACGGGATGGGATGCGGCATCGGCCACCTCCGGTGCGGAAGCGGCGTCCGGGAGAGCGGGCGTCGGGGCCACGGCAACCTGCCGGCCCGCCTCCAGTGTCGGAGCGCGGCCGGCCGTACGGCCTGTCCACAACCGGACCGTGCCAACCCCGGCGCCCTGCGCTGAAAGGAAGGGCACCTTGTTATCGCTTTTTGTATAGCAAGGGCCCCCGCTTAACCGCCTCGCCGGAGACCTGGAGCGTCGTACCCGCCGCCGGTCAGCCCGGTTGGGTCAGCGCGTCGACCCGGACCAGAACCTTGACCCGCCGTACCGGCGCGCCATCCCGATCGAGCGACTGGCCGATCACCCAGATCCAGCGGTTCTCGTAGTACCGGGAGAGGTCGTGCCGCAACTGCTCGACACGCAGCGACAGCGGATGCCCGCCGTACCGCCAGTCGTTCTCCTGCAGTTTGACGACGGTCCCCGGGGTGACCTGCAGCTGACCGTTCACCGGCGCCTCCGGAAGCCAGGAGTGGGGGTAGGGCGCACCGACCCCCGTTCCGGTGGTCGCCCGGTGTGCCAGCCTCGCCGCCCCGCCGGCCGGGCACAACGTTCCTAAGCAAGATTTCAGGTGCCGAAAGGCGACACAGAAAATTGAGAAAGGTGGATTAAGGTGCCGGGCGGGTGGGCCGACGGGTCACCGACTATGGTGTGGGCGTGCGGGCGGCGGGCGTGGCTGATCAGGGTCGACAGTGATCCACTTTCCGGCCGTGCGCCGTGGCCCGCTCCGGGCCCTCAGCCTGCGGCTGCTCGCCGCCGTCCTGCTGGTGTTCCTCGTGGTCGCGGTGGTGTTCATCGATCGGGACGGCTACCGGGACGTCAACGCCGACGGGCTCACCCTGCTGGACTGCTTCTACTACGCGGTGGTCTCACTCTCGACCACCGGGTACGGGGACATCACCCCGATGAGCGCCAGCGCCCGACTGGTCAACGTCCTGATCATCACGCCAGCCCGGGTACTGTTCCTGATCATCCTGGTCGGCACCACCCTCGAAGTACTGACCGAGCAGTACCGCACCGGTTTGCGGCTGTCCCGGTGGAGGAGAAGCGTGAAGGGCCACGTCATCATCTGCGGCTACGGCACCAAGGGCCGCAGCGCGGTCTCGGCGCTGTTGGAGACCGGCTTGGACAAGTCCCGGATCGTGGTGGTCGAAAGCGATCCGGGCGCCATCCGGCAGGCCACCTCGGCCGGCCTGGTGACGGTCGAGGGCTCGGCCACCCGGTCGGCGGTGCTCAAACAGGCGCACGTGACCTCGGCGAAGTCCGTGATCATCGCGACCGACAGCGATGACGCATCGGTGCTGGTAACCCTCACCGTACGACAGATGACCGCCGGCCAGGTACGGATCATCGCCGCGGTCCGGGAGGCGGAGAACGCGCCCCTGCTCAAGCAGAGCGGGGCACACCACGTCATCGTCTCGTCCGCCACCGCCGGACGGCTGCTCGGACTCTCCACCTCGGCGCCGCCGCTGATCGACGTCGTCGAGGACCTTCTCACCCCCGGCCAGGGGATGGCATTGGCCATGCGCTCGGCCGAGCGTGACGAGGTGGGGTCGGCGCCCCGCGAACTCGCCGCGCTGGTGATCGCGCTGGTTCGGCGGGGCAAGGTCGTCTCGGTGGCCGACTCCGCTGGCGTGACGGTGGAGACCGGCGACATGCTGGTCTACGTCCGGGACGACCGGCCCTCGTCCACGCCGACCGGTGGGTCCGGTTCCGCCCGCTGACCTGCGGGGCTCGGTGGCGTCCAGGTCTGGTCCGGGGTTGGGGGTCTGGCCGGGCCCGCCCACTCTGGGCGGTCAGGCTTGATCCCGTCGTGGGCGGGTCCGGCG